>NZ_CALLYO010000343.1 GCF_937858865.1 uncultured Amaricoccus sp.
GGCGGCGGAACCGCTCCGGCCCCTCGACGGCGAGGAACTGGCAGTGGCCGCCCGAAACGAGGAGAAGGAGGTAGGGAAAGCCGACCGCCTCGGTCAGCCGCGGGGTGAGCGCATGGCCGGCGAGGTGGTTGACGCCGTAGAGCGGCAGCCCGCGGCCGGCGGCGATCCCCTTGGCGAACATGACCCCGGCGAGGACGCCGCCGATCAGGCCCGGCCCCGCGGTCACCGCCACGGCGTCGATGTCGCCGAGCCCGAGGCCGGCGCGGGCGAGGGCGAGGGCGGTCACGCCGTCCAGCCGCTCGGCATGGGCGCGGGCGGCGATCTCGGGCACGACGCCGCCCCATTCGGCGTGCAGCGCGTCCTGGCCCTCCACGACCGAGGCGAGGACCTCGCCCAGCGGCTCGCCGGGGCGCGCGCGGACCACCGCGGCGGCGGTATCGTCGCAGCTGCTCTCGATCCCGAGGATGACGCGGGCGCGCGGCACGCTGGTCCTCCCACCTTGCGCCGGCCACGTTGCGCCGGCCACGTTGCGCTGGATGCCGGCCGCAGGTAACACCGGCCCGGCCGGCGCGCAACGCCCGCCCCCTCGCGGAGCCCGCTTCCCTCATGCCCCGGACGCTCCTTCTGACCCGCCCGGCGCCGCAGTCCGCCGAGTTCGCCGCGGTGCTCGAGGCCGAGCTGCCCGGGCGCTTCCGGCCGATCGTCTCGCCGCTCCTTGCCATCCGGCCGCGCCCGGCGCCGCTCGAGCTCGCGGGGCTGCAGGGGCTCCTCTTCACCTCGGCGAACGGGGTCGAGCAGTTCGCCGCGCTGAGCGTCGAACGCGGGCTGACCGCCTGGTGCGTCGGCGAGATGACTGCGGCGGCGGCGCGGCGGGCGGGCTTCCGGGCGCGCTCGGCGGACGGGGCGGTCGGCGATCTCGCCGCCCTCGTCGCCGCCGGGCACCGGCCGGGGGCGGGGGCCTTCCTGCACCTGCGCGGCACCCATGCGGCGGGCGATCTCGTCGGGATGCTCGCCGCGCTCGGCGTGCCGGCGCGGGCGGCGGTGATCTACGAGCAGGCGCCGCAGCCGCTGACCGAGGCGGCGCGCGCGCTGCTGCGCGCCGGCGGCATCGACGTCGTCGCGCTCTTCTCGCCGCGGACAGCACGGCTCTTCGCCGCGGCCGGGCAGGGGGCGGACTGGGATCTGTCGCGCACCGTCACGGTCGCGCTCAGCCCGGCCGCCGATGCCGCGCTCGTGGGTCTGGCGCCCGGTGGCCGGCGCGTCGCCGCCACGCCGACCCGGGCCGGGATGCTGGCGGAGCTCGCCCGGCTCGCGTGATGGTGCGGCGCCCCGGCCTTCGGCTTGTTGCCGCAAAATGCTTGGCCTAGTATCGGCTTGCACCGCACACCGGGAGCAGGGGCGAGGACCGATGCCACGAAGGAAGACCGATGCGACGAAGGACGACGTCGCAGCGCCCGAAACCCCTGACGCCTCCGAGGAAATCCGCCCCGGGGCCGAAGCGGCGAGCCAGCCGGAAACCGGAGCCCTGCCCCCCGCCGGGGCGGAATCGGAACCCGCGCCGCAGCCCGCGGCGACGGAGTCCGCCGAAGCCGTCGCGACGGTGACGGTCGACGAGGCCGCCGCCGGGGACCCCGCTGCCGCGGCCGCCGAGCCGTCCGCGCCCGAAGCCGCGGAGCGGGCCCCGGAGCCTGCCCCGGAGCAGGCGGCGGAGCAGGCGGCGGAGCGGGCGGCGGAGCCGGTGGCGGTGGAGGAACGCGAGGCGGACCATCACGAGGATCACGGCGAGGAGGAGGGCTGGTCGCTGCCGGCCCGGGTGCTGACCGCGCTCGTGCTGCTCCTCGCCGGCGCCGGCCTCGGGATCTGGGCGGCGCCGAAGATCGCGCCGGTGCTGCCCGCGGGGATGAAGCCGGTGGCCGACTGGCTGACCCCGGGCGCCGGCATGGCCGAGACGGAGATCGCCGCGCTGCGGGGCCAGCTCGACCAGGGGCTCTCCGGCGTCGAGACGCGCCTCGCCGCGCTGCCCACGCCCGATGACCTCGACCAGCGGATCGCCTCCGCCGTCGACGGCGCCCGGGGCGAGCTTGCGGGCGAGATCGACGCGCTGAGGCAGGCGGTCGGACAGATCGACCCCACGGCGGCGCGGCAACGGCTCGACCGGCTCGACGCGGGGCTCAAGGGCCAGGAGGCGGAGCTTTCCGCGCTCAAGGAGCAGCTCGCCGGCGCGGCCGCCGCGAGCGGCCAGCTGAGCGACGAGGCGATCAAGAACCTCAACGTCTACAATGCCGAGATGCAGGGGCTCAGGGCCGAGACGGGCGCGCTGCAGGACCGGGTGAGCGCGCTCGCCACGCGGATCGACGAGGTGGCGGCCAACGCCGAGCGCGAGATCGCGACGGCGCAGACCCGGGTGGGCGAGATCCAGTCGCAGGCGGCCACCGCGCTCGGCGCCGCCGAGACGGGCGCCGCGGTGGCGCTGGTGCGCGCGGCGCTGGCGAGCGGCCAGCCCTTCGCCGACGCGCTCGGCCAGATCGAGGGCCGGCCGGGCGTCAGCGTTCCCGCCGGGCTGACCGACGCGGCGGGGAGCGGGGTGCCGACGCTCGCCCAGCTCCGCGACAGCTTCCCCGACGCCGCCCACGCCGCGATCCGCGCGAGCATCATGGCGAGCGCCGGCGACGGCGTGCTCGCCCGCTCGCGCGCCTTCCTCGAGGCGCAGGTCGCGAGCCGCTCGCTGACCCCGCAGACCGGGATGAGCCCCGATGCCGTCCTCTCGCGCGTGGAGGACCGGCTGCGGCGCGACGATCTCGCCGGGGCGCTGGCCGAGGCGGGCAACCTGCCGAGCGAGGCGACTGCCGCGATGGGCGGCTGGCTCGACGCGGCGAAGCTCCGCCTCGGGGCCGAGCAGGGCCTCGCGGCGCTCGAGGCCGCCCACCCGGCCACCACCAACTGAAGGGGACCAAGCGATGATCTGGTCGATCCTGAAGGTCCTGGTCTTCGTCGGCTTGGTCGTCGCGCTGGCCTTCGGCGCGAGCTGGATCATCGAGACGCCGGGACAGGTGAAGATCGCCTTCGGCGGGCGCGAGTTCTTCCTCTCGCCGATCGGCTTCCTGCTCAGCGTCGCGGCGCTCGTCGTGCTGGCGCTGGTGCTCTTCAGGCTGCTCGGCTTCCTCGCCGCGGTCTTCCGCTTCCTGATGGGCGACGAGACGGCGATCAGCCGCTACTTCCTGCGCTATCGCGAGCGGCGCGGGTTCGACGCGCTGAGCGAGGGCATGGTCGCCGTCGCGGCGGGCGACGCCAAGGCCGCCACGCGCAAGGCCAAGCGCGCCGAATCGCTGCTGAACCGGCCCGCCCTCACCCACCTGCTGACCGCCCAGGCGGCGGAACTGAGCGGGGACCGCGCCCGCACCTACGAGGCCTACAAGGCGATGCTGCCCGACGACCGCACCCGGCCGGTGGCGCTGCAGGGGCTGACACGGCTGAAGATCGAGGAGGGCGATCTCGACACCGCGCTCACGCTCGCCAAGAAGGCGCTGGCGCTCAAGCCCGACAGCGAGCGCAACCTGCGCACGCTCTTCGAGCTGCAGTCGAAGCAGAAGGACTGGGCCGGGGCGCGCGAGACGCTCACCGCCTCGATGCACGCGCGCCTGCTGCCGCGCGACGTGGGCACCCGCCGCGATGCCGTGCTCTCGCTCGCCGACGCCGAGGCCGCGCTCGCCGCCGGCAACACCGCCCGCGGCCACGAGGCGGCGCTGCAGGCCAACCGCCTCGCGCCGACGCTGGTGCCCGCCGCGGCGCTGGCGGCGCGGGCGCATATCGCGAACGGCGCAAGGCGCAAGGCGGTGAAGGTGCTCACCGCCGCCTGGGCCGCGACGCCGCACCCCGACCTCGCCGCCGCCTTTGCCGCCAGCGAGCCGGAGGAGACCGCGGCGGAGCGGCGCAAGCGGTTCGCCACGCTGATCGCCGCCAATCCCGGGCATATCGAGGGGCGCCTGCTCGAGGCCGAACTCGCGCTCGCCGCCGAGGACTTCCCGGCCGCGCGCAAGGCGCTCGGCGATCTGGCCGAGACCGAGCCCACGACGCGCAGCCTCGCGCTGATGGCGGCGATCGAGCGCGGGCAGGGCGCGCCCGACGAGGTGGTGCGCGGCTGGCTCGCCAAGGCGCTCGTCGCCTCGCGCGGGCCGCAGTGGGTCTGCGGCAACTGCACCCACATCCATGCCGCCTGGACGCCGGTCTGCGAGAACTGCGGCGCCTTCGACACGCTCGACTGGAAGACCCCGCCGCACGCCGCCGACAGCAACATCGCCGATTCGGCGATGCTGCCGCTGATCATCGGCCCGCGCGCGGAGCCGGCTCCCGAACCTGCGGCCGGGCCGGCCCCCGAACCGAAACCCGAACCAAAGCCTGAGCCGAAGGCCGAAGCGAAGCCGGAGCCGAGGCCGGCGGCGGCGCCCGAGCCGGCCGCGCGGCCCGCCGGGCCGCAGGCGAAGCGCCCGGAGGAGGTGGAGGACGCCGAGCTCGCCAGCGTGGCCGACAGCGCCCGCGCCGCGGGGGCGACCTGACGGCTGGCACGCAACCTGACAGCGATTAACCCGCTGTTATTTCCCCTCTGCGATTAGTTCCCCCGGTGGGAGGCGGCCGGAGGGGGCCGCGAAAGGCAGCGGGGGCGTGCCAGATGGTGGCATTGGCGGCATTGCGCGAGTGGCGGCCGATCGAGCGGCTGCGGGAGCCGGTCCGGCTCGATCCGATCACCTCGCTGCCCAACCGGCGACAGTTCCAGGCCGACTCGGCCACCTGGGGCGGTCCCCGCTCGACGCTCGTGCTCGTCACGCTCGCTGACGCCCAGGCCTTCAACGACATCCTGCGCGTGCTCGGTCCGGCGCGGTCGGACGCCTTCATCCGCGCCGGCGCGGCGCGGCTGATCGAGATCCTCGGGCCGGGCAGCAAGATCTACCATATCAACATCCTGAGCTTCGCCTTCCGCCTGCCCGGCCACGCCGAGCCCGATCCGCCGGCGATGATCGCGCGCGTCATAGATGGCTTCCGCCAGCCCATCCTTTGCGACGACGTGCCGATCGACACCCGCATCGGCATCGGCATGAAGGCGCTCGGCCGCGGCAGCCCGGGCGAGGACCTGCGCGCCACCCTCTCGGCGGCGCAGGACAGCCGCGTCTCGCCGACCGGCTGGGCCTGGTTCGACCGCAAGAGCGACGAGGCGCACCGCCGCGCCTTCCGCCTGCTCTCCGACCTCAAGCACGCGCTCGGCGCCGAGAGCCAGCTCGAGCTGCACTATCAGCCCAAGGTGACGCTCGAGACCGGCGCCTGCCTCAGCGCCGAGGCGCTCTTGCGCTGGACCCACCCCGAGCTCGGGCCGGTCTCGCCGGGCGAGTTCGTCGAGCTGGCCGAGAAGACCGCCCTCGTCACCCCGATGACCCGCTGGGTGATCGACGCGGCGACCCGCCAGGCGGCGATCTGGGCGCGCGACGGCCTCGAGCTCTCGCTCGCGGTCAACGTCTCGCCGAAGAACCTCGAGGAGCCCGACTTCATCGAGTACCTGCTCTTCTGCTGCGCCGCGCGCCGCATCGACCGGGCGCGGATCGAGCTCGAGATCACCGAGGGGGTGAGCGCGGCGAGCGGCGGCCTCATCCTCGACCGGCTGGCGACGCTGCGGCGGCTCGGCTTCTCGATCGCCATCGACGACTTCGGCTCGGGCTATTCCAACATGAGCTACCTGACCCGCCTCTCCGCCCACACGCTCAAGATCGACAAGAGCCTGGTGCGGGGGGTGGAGGCCGACAGCCTCGGCGGGCGGCTCGTCTCGAACATCGTGCAGATGGGGCGCGATCTCGGCTACCGCATGGTCGCCGAGGGCATCGAGACCGAGGCCGAGCGCGCGCTCCTCGCCGCCTGGGGCTGCGATCTCGGCCAGGGCTGGCACTTCGGCCGCCCGATGCCGGCCCCGGCCTTCGGCGACTGGCACAGCGGGCTCGCCCGGGCGGCGCGCTGA
>NZ_CALLYO010000344.1 GCF_937858865.1 uncultured Amaricoccus sp.
TCAGCCGGCCAGCGCGCCGAGGATGCGGGCCCAGGAGCGGATGCCCTTGTGGAAGCTCCGCAGGTCGTACTTCTCGTTCGGGCTGTGGATCGCGTCGTCGGTCAGGCCGAAGCCGACCATCACCACGTCGACCCCGAGCTTGTCCTTGATCAGCGTCGTCACCGGGATCGAGCCGCCGCCACCGATGAAGGCGGCGTCCTTGTTCCATTCGTTGGTCAGCGCGCCCTGCGTCCGCTGGAAGACCGCGCCCGAGGTGTCGAAGGCGACCGCCCGCCCCGAGCCGTGCTCGTGGAACTCGACCGAACAGTCCTTCGGCAGCCGCGCGTTCACATGCTCGCGGAAGGAAGCGCGGACCCGGGCCGGGTCCTGGTCGAAGACCAGGCGGAAGGAGATCTTCGCCATCGCCTGCGCCGGGATCACCGTCTTGAAGCCGGCGCCCTGGTAGCCGCCGCCCATGCCGTTGACCTCGCAGGTCGGCCGCGACCAGGTCATCTCCAGCACCGAGCGGCCCTTCTCGCCCGCCGGCACGCTGAGCCCGACCTCGCCGAGGAACTCGGCCTCGCTGAAGCCGAGCTTCGCCCAGCTCTCGCGCAGATGCTCGGGCAGCTCCGGCACCCCGTCGTAGAAGCCGGGCAGCGTGATCCGCCCGTCCGCGTCGCGCAGGTCGGCGATGATCCTCGCCAGGATGTGGTTCGGGTTGGCCGCCGCCGAGCCGTAGAAGCCCGAGTGCAGATCGCGGCTCGCGGCGTGGACGACGATCTCCTCGCCGCAGAGGCCGCGCAGCGAGGTGGTGATCGCCGGCGTGTCCTTGTCCCACATGTTGGTGTCGCAGATGAAGGCATGGTCGGCGCGCAGCTCCTCGAGGTTGGCGTCGAGGAAGGGCGGCAGGTTCACGCCCCCCGACTCCTCCTCGCCCTCGAGCAGCACGCTGACCGGGATCGGCAGCCCGCCGGTCACCGTCTTCCAGGCCCGGCAGGCCTCGACGAAGGTCATCAGCTGGCCCTTGTCGTCGGCCGAGCCGCGCCCGACGATCATCTTCGACCCGTCGGCCCGGGTGACGAGCTTCGGGTCGAACGGATCGGCGTCCCAGAGCTCGAGCGGATCGACCGGCTGCACGTCGTAATGCCCGTAGAAGAGCGCCGACGGCCCCGTGCCCGCCCGGTGGTGCCCGACCACCATCGGGTGGCCCGCGGTATCGCGCACGCCGGCGTCGAAACCGATCCCGGCCAGGTCCCTCGCGTGCCACTCGGCACAGGCCCGCGTCTCGCCGGCATAGGCCGGGTCGGTCGAGATCGACTTCAGCCGCATGGTGGCGAAGAGCCGCTCCAGCGCGGCGTCGAGATCGGCGTCGATGGTGGCGAGCACGCGGTCGAGATCGGACATCGTTTTCCCCCGAGATTTCCTGTCAGGCCGGGCCGAGCGGCAGCCCGAGCAGCGCCCAGCCGATGAGCAGCGCGGTCCAGATCACCGTCAGCACCACCGTGTAGGGCAGCATCAGCGACACGATGGTGCCGATGCCCGCGTCCTTCTGGTACTTCGCGGCGAAACCCACCATCACGCCGAGATAGACGTTGAGCGGCGTGATGACGTTCGGCGTCGAATCCCCCACGCGGTAGGCGGCGAGCACCATGTTCGGATCGCCGCCGAGCCGCATGAAGAGCGGGATGAAGACCGGCGCGAAGATCGCCCACTTCGCCACCGCCCCGGTGATCAGCAGGTCGATGAGGAAGATCACCACGATGAAGATCACGATGTAGCTGACCAGCCCGAGCGGCACCGTCTCGAGGAAGTCCGCGAGGTTCGCCGCCAGCACCGTCGCGATGTTGGTGAAGTTGAAGAAGGCGATGAACTGCGCGATGACGAGCAGCAGGAAGATCAGCCCCGCCATGCCGGAGAAGGTCTTCACCACCATGTTGATGGCGGCGGTCAGGTCCTTCACCGTCCCCGCCCCCTTGCCGTAGCAGAAGCCGAGCGTGAAGAAGAGCGCGCTGATCTGCACGATGAGGCCGGTCATGAACGGCGAGCCGGAGAGGATCTCGCCCGTCTCGGGATGGCGCAGCGGCGCCCCGGGCGGCACCAGCAGCAGGCCGACCACGAGGACGTAGCCGAGAAGCCCCCAGCCGGCGAAGCGCAGCCCGCGCATCTGCGTCGGCGTGAGCGGCGTCCGCTCCTCGACCGGCACCCCGCCGGTATAGGGGCCGAGGTGCGGCTCGACCACCTTGTCGGTCAGCACGGTGCAGACGAGCCCCATCACGATCGAGGAGGCGATCATGAAGTAGAGGTTGCCGACCAGCGTCACCTCGCGGCTCGGATCGACCATGCGGATGGCGTCGTTGGTCATCTCGGCGAGGAGCGCGTCGGTCGGCGTCACGAAGAGGTTGACGAGAAAGACCGCCGCGACGCCCGAGAAGGCGGCGGCGAGCCCGGCGAGCGGATGCCGGCCGAGGCTGTGGAAGGCGGCGGCGCCGAGCGGCACCAGCACGAGATAGCCGGCGTCGGCCGCGATCGAGGAGACGACGCCGAGCATCACGATGATGAAGGTGAAGATCGAGCGCGGCGCGATCTCGACGATCTTCCTGACCAGCGCCGCGATCAGCCCGGATTCCTCGGCGACGCCGACGCCGACCATCGCCACGATGATGACGCCGACCGCGCCGAAGTTCATGAAGTTCGGCACGATCGAGGTGAAGAGGAAGCGGATGCCGTCGGCCGAGAGCAGGCTCCTTACCGTCGTCGTCCGGGTGACCACCTCGTGCGTCTCGGGATCGACCGCCTCATAGGTGGCCGACCAGCCGATCCAGTTCAGCAGCACCGACAGGACGACGACGAGGCCGATCAGGATGAAGAAGATGATCGCCGGATGCGGGACCTTGTTGCCGACCCGCTCGATGGTTGTGAGGAACCCGTCGAGAAAGCCCCCCTTGGCGCGGTCCTCGATGCCCGACACCGGTTCCTCTGCCATCGCGCCCGCCCCCCGGCCCATGTTGATTGAGGTGTGAAATAACCGTTTCGCACGAACCACTTCCAGGTTCCGGCGAGCATTGCCCAGCGCGATTGCGCTGGCAAGTTAAATATGCGACATGCGCCTGCCCGGAGGGCGGAGGAATACTTGACCGAGATCTGGATCGTCTTCGCCATCATCGCAGCCGTCGTCGGGCTCTTCGTCTGGGACCGCCTGCCGGTCATCGCCGTCTGCATCGGCTGCGCCATGGCGCTCTGGGCGACCGGCGTGCTCACGCTCAACCAGGCGCTGGCGGGCTTCGGCGACCCGGCGACCGTCTTCGTCACCTCGCTCTTCGTCGTCTCGGGCGCGCTCGAGAAGACCGGCCTCACCGCCTGGACCGGGCAGGTGCTGGCGCGCGGCGCCGGCGCCAGCCGCTTCCGCCTCATCCTGCTGATGATGCTCTTCTGCGGCGTGCTCTCGGCGCTGATCAGCGTCAACGGCGCGGTGGCGGCGCTGCTGCCGGTCGTCGTCGTGCTGGCGGTGCGGCTGAAGCGGCCGCCGTCGCAGCTCCTGATGCCGCTCGTCTTCGGCGCGCATGCCGGCTCGATGCTCGCCCTGACCGGGACGCCGGTGAACGTGCTCGTCCTCGAGGCCTCGCTCGATGCCGGCCGCGAGGGCTTCGGCTATTTCGAGTTCGCCTATGTCGGGGTCTTCCTGCTCGCCGGCACCATCGCCCTCGCGCTCCTGCTCGGCTCGCGGTTGCTGCCGGTGCGCGAGAACCGGGCGCTGCCGCCCGACCTCAGCCGCCACGCCCGCACCCTCGTCGAGCAGTTCCGCCTCGACGACGGCGTGCACCAGCTCCGCGTCCGCCCCGAGTCGCCGCTGGTCGGCCGGCCGCGCGCCGACCTCGACCTCGGCGACTGGCCGGGGGTCACGCTGCTCACGCTGCAGGAGGCCGCCGGCAGCGGCTCCGCCCGCCTCGGCCCGATCGAGCCGGGCGACCTCCTCGCCGTGCGCGCCGACCCCGACGGCGTGGCCGAGCTCGCCGCCGACCTCATGCTCAGCCCGGCCGACGCCGAGGGGGTCCGCTTCGAGACCGGCCTCTTCACCACCGCCTCCGGCCTCGCCGAGGTAGTCATCCCGCCGCGCTCGCCGCTGATCGGCGAGCGGTTCTTCCCCGGCATGGTGACGCCGAGCGGCAACCTCGTCGTCCTCGCCATCCACCGCAACCACGTCGACCTGCCCGCCGGCGAGCCGCTCGACAAGGGCGACCTGCTGCTGCTGCAGGGCACCTGGGAGGCGCTCGGCACCTGCATCGCCCCGCCCGAGGTGCTGGTCGTCGACAGCCCCGAGCTCGTCCGCCGCCAGGTGGTGCCGATGGGCCGCGACGCGCTGGTGGCGCTCGGCATCATGGCGGCGATGGTGCTGCTGCTCGCCACCGGCCTCGTGCCGGCCGCCGCCGCCGGCCTCCTCGCCGCCGGGGCGGTGCTGCTCTTCGGCATCCTGAACGTCGACGAGATCTACCGCTCGATCAACTGGACGACGGTGATCCTCGTCGGCGCCATGATGCCGCTCTCCACCGCCATCACCGAGACCGGCGCCGCCAAGCTGCTCGCCGACCAGCTGATCCAGACGGTCGGCGCCTTCGGCCCGCGTGCGCTCCTCGCCGGGCTCTTCGTGCTGACGGCGGTCCTCGGGCAAGTCATCTCCAACACGGCGACCGCGCTCATCATCATCCCGATCTCGGTGGTCGCCGCACAGGAGAAGGGCGTCTCGCCGCAGCCGGTGCTGATGTCGGTCGCGGTCGCCGCCGCCGCCGC
>NZ_CALLYO010000345.1 GCF_937858865.1 uncultured Amaricoccus sp.
GAGGTGCTGCCGTTCCATCGGCCGGCGCCCGAAGCCGGCGCGGGCCCGGGCGGCGGCTCGGATCTCGAGCGGCTTGCCGGCGTCGGCCCCGGCCTCGTCTGGGCGCTCCGCCGTGCTGGCATCCCGGATCTCGCCGGCGTCGCCGCTCTCGAGCCCGAGGCGCTCGCCGCCAGGCTCGGCCCCCTCGGCCGGCTGGTCCCGGCCAGGGCCTGGATCGAGGCCGCCCGCGGCGACGCCTGAGCGCCCGCCGGAACGCCGCGGGGCACCCCGGGGTTACACTCGCCCCGGCCTCAGGCGGCCATGTTGAGGTCGTGGGCGGCGATGGCCTCCTCCACGTCGGGGAAGAAGCGGACCCGGCCGCCCTCGAGCACCAGGCCGCAGGTGCAGTAGCTGCGGATGGTTTCGGTGGAGTGGGAGACCATGAGCAGGCCCGCGTTCTCCAGCCGCTCCTTGAAGGCGGCGAGCGACTTGCGCTTGAAGGCGGCGTCGCCGACGGCGGTGATCTCGTCGACCAGGTACCAATCGAAGGAGACCCCCATGGAGAGGCCGAAGGCGAGCCGCGCCTTCATCCCCGAGGAATAGGAGCGCACCGGCATGTGGAGGAAGTCGCCGAGCTCGGCGAAGTCCTGCACGTAGTCGACGAGCGCGTCGGTGTCGACGCCGTAGATGCGCGCCACGAAGCGGATGTTCTGCGCGCCGGTCAGGTCGGGGGCGAAGCTGCCGGCGAAGCCGAGCGGCCAGGAGATGCTGCCCTGGCGGCGGATCGAGCCGGTGTTGGGCTGCACGGTGCCGGCGATCATGCCGATCATCGTGGACTTGCCGGCGCCGTTGCGGCCGAGCAGCCCCACCTTGGTGCCGGCGGCGAGCGTCAGCGTCAGGTGGTCGACGATCACCTTGCGGCTGTGCTGGGTCAGATAGTGCTTCGAGACGTCGCGGAACTCGATCATCGCCGCGCCTCAGCGGCTGTCGCGCACATTGTAGTAGACGAGCATCATGACGCCCCAGCCGAGCAGCAGGAAGAGCCCGATCAGCCCGGAGAGCATCGCCCGGCGGGGATAGAGCGCCTGCTCGGCGAGCGTCGGCTCGACGTGGGCGGCGAGATAGCGCGACTGCCGCCGCGCCTCGGCCCGGGCGACTGACAGGTTGGCGAGCGCCTGGGTATAGGCCTGGGAGGCGAACTCGAGATCGACCCGGAGCGCCTCGTAGTCGCCCACCAGCTCGGGCATCTTGCCGGCGTTGCCGGGGGCGCCGAGGGTGGTGCGCTCGTCCTCGATGCGGTCGGAGATGGCGGTGATCCGCCGGTTGGCCTGCTGCACCCGCTGGTCGTTCGGCTCGGCGTAGGTCAGCAGCATGTCGCGCTCGACCAGCGCCTTGGCGAGCTCCTCCTGCAGCGCGGTGAGCAGCCCCGTCTGCCCCTCCACGTCGGCCTGCGGGTCGACCATCTGGTGCTCGCGGCGGAAGTCGGCCATCTGCCGGCGCAGGTCGCGCAGGTGCGCCTCGGCCTCCTCGAGATCGACCTGGGCGTAGCGGATCGCGTCGGCGCGCGCCTGCTCGGCGAGGCGGTTGACCAGCGCCGCCGACTTCCCGAGCACCGCTCGGGTGATCGCCCGGGCGTCCTCCGGGGTGAAGGCGGTGGCGCGCACCTGGATGATGCCGGAGTGGTTCTCGAAGCTCACGTCCACCATCCGCCGCCAGTGCGCCAGCAGGTCCTCGACCGTGCTCCCCTCGCCGAGCGAGAAGACCCAGTCGTCGGGCTTGCGGTTGTAGATGGCGCGGAGGTCGATCTCCTGGTCGATCGCGGCGACGATCTCCTGGCTGCGGATGTACTCGAAGAGGATGTCGGGCTCGGCGGCGCTGCCGCCGGAGCTGATGCCGGTGATGGCGCCGAGGATCCCCGCCGCCGCGGCGCCGGTATCCTCCGAGCGGATCGAGAAGGAGACGTCGGAGTGATACTCGGGCTCGGCGCGGAAGTAGAGATAGTAGGCCGAGGCCACGAGCGGCACGAGCACGAGCAGCAGGAAGGTGGCCAGCGCCGCGAGGTGGCGGGCCCTGAGGAGGCTGCGCGGCGGCACCGGGCGCCGCGCTTCCGGCGCGGGCCGGGCCGGGGCCGCGGGGGGCCTGGCCGGAGCCGCAGGCGCCGCCGGAGCCTTGGCGGCCGCGGGCGCCGGCGCCGGCGCCGGCGTCCCGACGGCCTTGAGCGCGGGTCGCTTGGCCGCCTCGGCGACCGCTCCGCCATCCTGCGGGGAAACTGCCATTCTTACGCCTTACCCTGCCCCGAACGCGTGCCTTCCGCATGGCCGCGCATGGCCTGCCCCGGCCTTGTCATGGCCCCGGCTTCGGTTTACTCCTAGCCGGCCGCGAAAGCAAATCCGGCTGCAAGTCCACCGGAGCCGGCGGAGAGCCGATGCCGCCCATCCCCACCGTTTCCGGCACCTCCTCCCTCGCCGCCCGCCCGGTGCCGCTGCAGCGGCTGCGCGTGCTCTTCGCGCTCATCCTGCGCGACATGAACGCGAAGTTCGGCCGCTCGGTCGGCGGCTACCTCTGGGCGGTGGCCGAGCCGCTCGGCGGGATCGTGCTGCTCGCCGTCGCCTTCAGCCTCGCGCTGCGCATGCCGCCGATCGGCACCAGCTTCCTCTTCTTCTACGCCACCGGCATGATCCCCTTCACCCTCTACGGCAACGTCGCGGCCAGCGCCGCCAACGCGGTGCGCAGCAACCGGGGCCTGCTCTCCTATTCGGTGGTGACGCCGCTCGACGCGGTGCTGGCGGGGGCGCTGCTCGAGCTCATGACCATGAGCGTGGTAGCGGCGCTGCTCTTCACCGGCATCGTCATCGTCGACGACGTGGTGGTCAACTTCGAGCCGATCCGCGTGGTGCGCTCCTTCGCCATGGCGGCGGTGCTCGGGCTCGGCGTGGGCACGCTCAACTGCGTGCTCTTCGGCTTCTTCCCCACCTGGAAGAACATCTGGGGGGTGCTGAACAAGCCGCTCTTCCTGATCTCGGGCGTCTTCTTCACCTTCAACTCGGCGCCGCCGGCCTTCCAGGAGGTGCTCTGGTACAATCCGCTCTCGCAGATCATCGGCGAGATGCGCGCCGGCTTCTACGGCGCCTACCGGGCGGACTATGTCTCCGACCTCTACGTCTTCGGCATCGGCCTCTCGCTCTTCGTGATCGG
>NZ_CALLYO010000346.1 GCF_937858865.1 uncultured Amaricoccus sp.
ACCGCGATGGCGCTCCTGCCCTCCTACCATCAGATCGGGATGATGGCGCCGGTCCTGCTGGTGGGCATCCGGATGATCCAGGGCTTCTCGGCCGCGGGCGAGTATGCCGGCGCCACATCCTTCATCGCCGAATATTCGCCCGACAACAGGCGCGGCCTCTACACCAGCATCGTGCCGGCGAGCACGGCGGCGGGGCTGCTCTTCGGGTCGCTTCTGTCGGCGCTTCTCTTCTGGCTGCTCACCCTCGAGCAGATGCAGACCTTCGGCTGGCGGCTGCCGTTCCTGCTCGCGGCGCCCCTGGGCCTCATCGGGCTCTACATCCGGCTGAGGCTCGAGGATACGCCGAAGTTCCGTCAGCTGGAAGCGGCGCATCATGTCGACGAGACCCCGATCCGCGACCTCTTCGCCAACTACTGGCGCCCGATGCTGATCGCCTTCGGCGTCACCTGCCTCAACGCGGTCGGCTTCTACCTGATCCTGAGCTACATGCCCACCTACCTGATCACCGAGCTCGGCATCGGAGAGGAACAGGCCTTCTTCGCCACCAGCATCACGCTCGCGGTCTATATCGGCATGATCTTCCTGATGGGCCAGCTCTCGGACCGTTTCGGGCGCAAGACGGCACTGATCACAGCCTCGGTCCTGTTCATGGCTCTGACCGTTCCGCTCTTCAGCCTGCTCGGTGGCGCCTCGTTCTTCACGATCGTGCTGATCCAGGTCGCCTTCGGCATACTGCTGACGATCAACGACGGAACACTGCCATGCTTCCTGTCCGAGATCTTCCCGACCAAAGTGCGCTACTCGGGGTTCGCTTTCAGCTTCAACACCGCAAACGCGATCTTCGGCGGCACCGCGCCGTTCGTCGCCACCTGGCTGATCGACGTGTCAGGCTCCAAGCTCGCCCCGGCCTGGTACCTGGTCGCGGCGGCCACCGTTGCCCTCGTCGCCATGCTTCTGGCGCGCGAGACCGCCGGCCAGCCCCTCAAGGACTGAACGGCCGGAAAGCAGTTCTCTTGGACGCAGGCGACACGCCTGCGTCCACTCGTATCAGGCGCCTGCTGGCGACGACTACGACTGCCGACGGCCCCCGGCCCGCCGTGGCAGTAGCGCATTGCCCGTTCCCCGGGACAGGTTCGCCCGACGCCCCGGATCAGGCGAAGCCGCCCGGCGCCATGTCGTTCGGCGAGATGTGGCGCAGCACGAGGCCGTGCTCCGCCAGCGCCGTCTCGATGGCCCGCACGTGCTCGGCGCCGCGCGTCTCGACGGTGACATCGATCGACACTGCCTTGGCCGGCACATCGAGGAAGCGTCGGCTGTGGCTTACCTCGAGGATGTTGGCGCCCTCCTGGCCGAGCAGGCTCGCCACCTTGCCGAGCAGGCCCGGCCGGTCGGCGCTTGTCAGCCTCAGCGAGACGATGCGGTCCTCGCGCTCCAGTTCGCGCACCATGACCGCGGCCAGCAGGCGGGTGTCGATGTTGCCGCCGGAGAGCAGCAGGCCGACCTTGCGGCCGGCATAACGCGCGGGCTCCTTGAGCATGGCTGCGAATCCGGCGGCGCCCGCGCCCTCGGCGAGGGTATGGTGCAGGCTGGCATAGGCGCTGACGGCGCGCTCGATCAGTTCCTCGCTGACCGGGACGATGTCGGCGACGCGGCTGCGGACGACCGGCAGGGTCAACTCGCCCACGGTCTTGACGGCAATGCCTTCGGCGAGCGTCGGTCCGCCGATCGGCCGGTTGCGGCCGTCCCCTGCGTTGATGAACGATGGGTAGAGCTCGGCCTCGACGCCGATCAGCTCGATGTCCGGCCTGATCGCCCCAGCGGCGATGGCGTTGCCCGCCATCAGCCCGCCGCCGCCGATCGGAATGATCAGCACCTCGAGGTCGGGCGCATCGGCCAGCATCTCGAGCGCCACAGTCCCCTGTCCCGCCATGATCGCCGGGTCGTCATAGGGATGAACGAGGACCAGACCTTCGGCGGCGACGATTTCGCGCACTTTCTCGGCGCTGTCGTAGAGGGTCTCGCCATGGAGCACGACCTTCGCGCCCTGGCGGCGCGTGTTCTCGATCTTCACCATCGGAGTTGTCTCCGGCATGACGATCGTGGCCGGAATGCCGAAGCGGCGGGCGTGCCAGGCGACGGCTTGCGCATGGTTGCCCGCCGACATGGTGATGACGCCGCGCTCTCGCTCGGCCTCGCCGAGCGAGAGCAGCTTGTTGACAGCGCCGCGCTCCTTGAACGAGGCCGTCGCCTGCATGTTCTCGTGCTTGACCAGGATTTCCGCGCCGGTCAGCTCGGAAAGGCGGGGCGCCGGCACCAGCGGCGTGCGCAGCACATGCCCGGCGATGCGGCTGGCCGCCTCCTCTATGTCGGGCAACGCTATCGCAAAGGTCTCGCTCACTGTCTCACTCCTCTCAGGTCAGCTCTCAAGTCAGCCCCGCGCCGGATGGCTGGCTGTCTTGCACGTCCGTCCGGCGCGCCGCCTGCTGCCGGTAAGCCTCAGGCGTCATTCCCTCCACCGACCGGAAGACCCGGATGAGGTGCGGCAGATCGCAGAATCCGGTGTCGGCGGCGATCCGGGTCCCCGACCGCGCCGTGGTCCTGAGCAGGTGCTTCGCCTGCTCGATCCGGATCAGACGGTCGGTCTCCCGCGGGGTCATGCCGAGCGCCTCGCGGAAGTGGCGCTCGAGCTTGCGCCGGCTGACCCCGAGGCGCTCGACCACGGCGCCGATCGAAAGCGGCGTGTCGATCGACTGCTGCATGACGTTGAGCGCCTTGCGAACCAGCGGGTCGCTCGTGGCGAGCGCCAGCGGCAGGCCGGGCTGCGGCTCCTCACCGGCCATCGCCTCGTCGATGATCATGATGTGCAGGCTCTTGGCCGCCCGCGCCCGCCCGAGATGCCGCTCGACGATGAAGGCTGCGAGATGCGCCGAGGAGACCCCGCCCGAGCACGTCAGCCGGTCGCGGTCGACGACGAAGATCCGGTCGCTGATCGGCTCCAGCCCGTCGAATCGCTCGAGGAAGTCCGCGTGGTGGAACCAGCTGACGCAGGCGCGATACCCCTGCATCAGCCCGGCGCGGTGCAGGATGAAGGCCCCGGTGCAGATCCCGACCAGCGGCACCCCGGCCGCCGCTGCGCGGCCAAGGAAGCGCACGGTGTCGGGGTGCAGTTTCTCGACCTCGTCGACGAGCCCGCCGACGACCACCAGGTAGTCGAACCGCTTGGGGTCGCCCAGCCGCTCCTCGGGCTGCACGGCGACGCCGCAGCTCGAGGCGATCGGGTCCATCGTCGGCGACAGCACCCTCCAGCTGCAGAGGATAGGCCGCGATCGGTCGCCCTCGTCGGCGGCGAGCCGCAGGACGTCGACGAAGTTCGCAAAGGCGCAGAGCGTGAACCGTCGCGCCAGGATGAATCCGATGTCGAGTCGCGCCATCGTGCACCTCCGGTGCAAGCATACAGCGCTTATGACGCGCCGATACAGCCCAGATCCGCCCCGATCGAGTATGGAGTGAGGACAGATTTTCGGGAGGCCCGCAATGACGCACTTCTCCTTCGCCCAGGTTCTGAAGGGCGCCCTGACCGGTCAGAAGCACTGGACCGAGCAATGGCCCGAGCGCGAGCCGAAGGCGGCCTACGACGTGGTGATCGTTGGTGCCGGCGGCCACGGCCTCGGCGCCGCCTACTATCTGGCGAAGGAGCACGGGATCACCA
>NZ_CALLYO010000347.1 GCF_937858865.1 uncultured Amaricoccus sp.
GGGGTCGAGGGGCTGATGCGGGGCGCGACGCTCGCGCGGGCCGCCGGGCTGGCCGGGCGAGTGTCGGGGGACAGCACGGTCGCCTATGCCTGGGCTTTCGCGCAGGCGGTTGAGGCGGCGCTCGGGGTTGCGGTGCCGGAGCGGGCGCTGTGGCTGCGGCTGGTCATGGCCGAACTCGAGCGGCTGGCGAACCATCTCGGCGACATCGGGGCGATCTGCAACGACGCCGGCTTCGCAATGATGCTGGCGCAATGCGGGGCGCTGCGCGAGCGGGTGCTGCGGGCGAGCATGGCGGCCTTCGGGCATCGGATGATGCGCGACCGGGTGGTGCCGGGCGGGGTCGCGGCCGATCTCGACGCCGGCGGCGTGGCGGCGATCCGCGGAGTGCTCGGGGAGATCGGGCGGCGGTTCCCGGGGCTGGTCAGGCTCTATGACGAGACGGCGTCGCTGCAGGACCGCACGGTCGGTGCCGGCCGGGTGGCGCCGGCGCTGGCCGCGCGCTTCGCGGCCGGGGGCTATGTCGGGCGGGCGGCGGGGCGGGACTTCGACGCGCGGCGCGATCTCGTCTATCCGCCGTACGACCGGGTCGAGCTGGCGGTGCCGGTGCTGGGCGAGGGGGACGTCGATGCGCGGGTCCGCGTCCGCATCGGCGAGGTGGAGGCGAGCCTCGGGCTGGTCGCCGCGGCGCTCGATCGGCTGCCGGAGGGGCCGCTGCGGGCGGAGGTGCCGGTGGCCACGGAGGGCACGGAGGGGCTGGCGGTGGTCGAGGGGTTCCGGGGGGACATCCTGGTCTGGCTCAGGATCGGGGGGGACGGGCTGGTCGAGCGGTGCCACCTGCGCGATCCGTCGTGGTTCCAGTGGCCGCTGCTCGAGGCGGTGGTCGAGGGGAACATCATCGCCGACTTCCCGCTCTGCAACAAATCCTTCAACTGCGCCTATTCCGGGCACGATCTCTAGGGGGAGCCATGCGCCGCTACCTGCTGCAGGGACTGCTGCATCGGCCGCTGACCGACCCGGCGCCCGAGGTCGAGCCGGTTTCGCCGGAGCTCGCCGCGGCGCTCGGGCGGGCGGCCTGGCGGCGGCTGGGGCGGAGCCTCGCGATCCGCATGGTGGACGCGGGGTCGTGCAACGGCTGCGAGCTCGAGATCAACGCGCTCAGCAATCCCTTCTACGATATCGAGCGGTTCGGGCTGCACTTCGTCGCCTCGCCGCGGCATGCCGACGTGCTGATGGCGACGGGGCCGGTGACGAAGAACATGCGCGAGGCGCTGGAGCGGACTTGGGCGGCGATGCCGCGTCCGAAGTGGGTGGTATCGGTCGGCGAATGCGCGCGGGGTGGGGGCTGCTTCGCGGGCAGCTATGCCGTCGTCGGCGGGGTCGATGCGGTGCTGCCGGTCGACCTGCACGTGCCGGGGTGCCCGCCGGAACCGACGGCGATCCTGCGCGGGCTCCTGACGCTGGTCGAGGCGGCAGCGGGCGGGTCCGGCTGAACGGCCGAGGCTATTGCCACCCGCCGCCGGAGTCGTCCCCGCCACCACCGCCGGAGCTGTTACCACCGGAGCTGCCGCTACCACCAGAGCTTCCACCACCGCCGGAACTACCATCACCGCCGGAGCTGCCACCGTCGCCGGAGCTACCACCGCCGGAACTACCACCGCCCCCCGAGCTGCCGCCGCCGGAGCTGCTACTGCCGCCGGAGCTGCTACTGCCGGAACTGCCGCCGCCACCGGAGCTGCCGCCGCCGCCCGAGCTGCCACCGCCGCGGCTGCCGCCGTCGGTTCCTCCGGCGTAGAGAGCGCGGGGGCGGCAGGCGCCGGAGGCGTGAGGCCGGGGCGGGGTCGGCCGGCCGGGCGGTGGCGGTGGGCGCGGCGGGCTGGACCACGGGGGCGGTCGAATAGGTGGCTCCGACCGGGACCACGCATGCGGTCAGGAGGGCCAGGGAGCAGGCGCCGGCGGAAATACGCAGCATGGAGATCGGCAACGACATCGCAAATTCCTCCGATAAAAAGAGAGGTGTACTGAAAAGGCGGTGGGCGCCCGCCTGAAGGATATCATGGAAGGCACGCTTTCGCATCCGGCCGGACCGGAAAGGCGGGGCGTTCAATAGAGGTCGACCCGGCAGGGCTCGTCCTGCCAGTAGGCACGGGCGAGGGTGAGGAGGCGGTCGGTCGGGGTGCCCTGCGGCGGCGCGAGGCCGGCGGCGGCGAGGGCGCGCTGCATCTCGGCGACGCTGGCCGGGCCGAAGGCGCCGTCGACCGTGACCTCGCCGCCGAGGGCGTTCACCAGCATCTGCGCGGCGCCGTCGATCGCCTCGGTGTCGAGGGTCGCGAGGAGGCTCTGCGCCTCGGCGGCGGAGTCCCTGCCGCTCAGCACCGCGGCCTTGGCCGCCCGGATCGCGGCGTCGCGCGGGAGATAGCCGACGGGGGCGCGGTTGGCGATGATCCAGGCGGCGTGGGCGCCGCTCCAGCTGTCGCAGCGGGCGAGGCCCTGGTCGTACCAGGCGATGGCGTTGGCGTCGCGGCCGGGCTCGCCGAGGGCGCCGCTGTTCCAGAGGCGGCCGAGCGTCCCGGGCGCGGCCGGGTGGCCGCCGGCGGCGGCCTTCTCGAACCAGTCGACCGCCTCGGACATGTCGACGGGTTGGCCGGCGAGGCCGTCGCGGTAGACGAGGCCGAGGTTGTAGTAGCCGTAGATGTCGCCGCGGCCGGCGGACTGGCGGATGTAGGTGAGGCCGCGGGGCGGGTCGGCGTCGGGCGAGTCGGGGTTCATGTAGTAGGCGCCGAGCTCGTTCATCGAGAAGGTGTGGCCGAGCTCGACCGCCTGCTGCAGCAGGCGGAAGCCGCGGCGGCGGGTCTCCTCGTCGGGGCCGTGGCGCAGGAGCTCGCGGCCGAGCGAGTGCATCGCATAGGGGTCGCCGGCCTCGATGCCCTGCTGGAAGAGGGCGAGCGCCTCGGGGGGCGCGGGGGCGTCGTCGCCGAGGCCGCGGGAGCGGGCGTCGGCGTTGGCGGCGAGGAGGCCGAGGGCGACGAAGGCGCGGGTATGGCCGAGGTCGCGGGCGCGCTCGAAGGAGGCCTTGGCGGCGTCGAAGTCGCGCATGGCGAGCTGGGCGCGGCCGAGCTGGTAGTGGAAGCGGCCGACGTCGGGGGCGCGGGCCACCGCCTCGCGGCAGGCGGGCAGCGCGGTCGCGGGGTCAATCTCGTTGGGGTAGCGGCCTGGGCCGACGCCCTCGGGGTCGAGGTGGTCGGCGGCCGCGCGGTCGCAGGGGTCGATCTCGAGGGTGAGCGCGACGGCCCGGGTGCCGCCGACGGCGGCGAGGGTGAAGCCGTCGGTTTCGGGCGGGTCGGCCTGCGGGGGCGCGGGGGCGTAGGCGAGGGTGGCGAGGGCGCCGGCGGTCAGTCCGGCCTGGTGCGCGGCGTCGACCCGGAGGCCGTCGTTGAGCGCGATGAGGAGGCGGCCGTGCTTGGGTGACGCGGCGATCTCGACCGGGGTTTCGGGCGGCAGGTCGAGGGCGGCGACGAGGGTCGGGCCGAGGAGGATCTCCTGGTCGAGGCGCGCGGTCAGGGCGATCGGCGCGTCGGGCGCGGGTCGGGCCGGCGGGTCGAGGGTCACGCCGTCCGGCGCCGCCTGGCTGATCCACGACCGGCGGGCTTCGCCGTCCGTGGTGCCGGGCGCGGGTTGGCCGAAGGAGACGGACTGCACCAGGGTCGAGCTCTCCCAGGGGACCTGGAGGCCGTCGGTGCGGGTGTAGACCTGGCGGCGCACCGCCTCGAGGAGGGTGCCGATCGGTTCGTCGGGGGTGGCGCGCGCGCCCTCGATCAGGGCGGCGGTGAAGGGGCTGTTCGGGCCGGTGCCGTCGTAGGCGTTGGCGCCCGGCGAGGTGGAGAAGGCGAGGAGCGAGTTGACGGGCGCGGTGAGGACGGTGAAGCCGTCGCGGGGCTCGGTCGGGGTGCGGGTGATGTCGGCGAGGACGGTGACGCCGGCGAAGGGGTTGGAGCGGCAGCTGTCGAGGATGACGACCTGGGTGCGGGCGCGGGCGCCGATGACGTTGACGATGGTGGTCACGGACACCGCCTCGAAGGGCAGGTCGTAGGCGTCGCGGAAGGCGGCGTCGGTCGGGATCAGGTAGTTGGCGCCGCCGATCTGCACCCCGTGGCCGGCGTAGTAGAAAACGACCTCGCTGTCCTTGTCGATCTCGAGCAGGATGCGCTGGAGCATCTGCTCGAAGCCGGCCTTGTCGAGGTCGATGTGCCTCGAGACGACGTAGCCCTGCTCGGCGAGGAAATCGGCGACGAGTTCGGCGTCGGCGCGGGCGTTGCCGAGGTCGGGGGCCGTGCTGTAGTTGCCGTTGCCGACGACGATCGCGAAGCGCTTCGGGGCGGCCTCGCCGAGGCTGCCGGGGACCGGAGCGGCGGAGGCGGCCCCGGGCAGGGCGGCGAGGGCGAGGACGGCAGCGAGGAGGAGGACCCCGGCCCGGGCTCCCGCTGCGGCGCGCATCGGCATGGCTCGCTCCCGGTCCCCGAGGGGACTCCCCACCACGGCGGCGCCACTATAGCACGTTCGCGGGCCGGCGCGCGACGGGGAGCGTCGCCGGCCCGCGCGGGGTCAGCGGGGGCCGAGCTCGGCCATGGCCTCGATCTCGACCAGGGCCTCGTTCTCGATCAGGCCGGCGACGACGACCATGGTCATCACCGGGAAGTGGCGGCCCATGACGCGGCGGTAGGCTTCGCCGACCTCGCGCTGGCGGGCGACGTAGGCCTTCTTGTCGGTGATGTACCAGGTGAGGCGGGTGATGTGGCTGGGCTCGCCGCCGGCGGCGCGCACGATGGCGACGATGTTGGCGAGCGCCTGCTCCATCTGGCCGACGAAGTCGTGGCTCTCGAAGACCTGCTCGGCGTTCCAGCCGATCTGGCCGCCGATGTAGAGGCGCCCGTCCGCGAGCATGCCGTTGGCGTAGCCCTTGGGCGCCTTCCATCCGTCGGGCTGGATCGTCTCGATCATCGGGCGTCTCCTTCCATTTCCTTGCCGATGGCGTCCCTGAGCGCGTCGGGCCAGGGGCGGGGGCGTCCGTCCGCCTTGGCGTACCAGACGAGGGTGGTGGTGAAGCTGACCCGCGCCTCGCCGGCGCAGGCGGCCTCGACCGAGAGGGTGAGGCTCGATCCGCCGAGCCGGACCGGAGTCAGGGTGAAGTCGAGCCGGTCGCCGAGGCGCGAAGGGCGGAGGTAGCGGGTCTCCTGGGCGATGGTGGGGACGCCCATGCCCATCGAGCCGTGGATCTCGGCGAAGCTCGCGCCGAGGCGGGTCTCGAACCACTCCTCGATCGTCGCGTTCAGCATCTCGTAGTAGCGGGGATAGAAGACGATCTCCGCCGGGTCGCAGTGCTGGAAGCGCACGATGTGGGTGGTGGTGAAGGCCATTCGTCAGACTCCGAGGTAGCGGTCGGTGAGCTCGGGAGTAAGGTCCGCGGGCGTGCCGGTCCAGACGGTGCGGCCGCGCTCGATGAGGAAGCAGCGGTCGGCGACGCGGGAGAGCTCCTTCAGGGTCTTGTCGATGACGAGGATGGCGAGCTGGCCCTTCAGCGCGTGGATGGCGGCCCAGATCTCCTGGCGGACGACGGGGGCGAGGCCTTCGGTCGCCTCGTCGAGGACCAGGAGGCGGGGGTTGGTCATCAGCGCCCGGCCGATGGCGAGCATCTGCTGCTCGCCGCCGGAGAGGGTGCGGGCGGACTGGGCGCGGCGCTCGGCGAGGCGCGGGAAGAGTTCTTCGACGCGGGATTGGGTCCAGCTGCCGGGGCGGGCGGCGGCGGCGAGGTTTTCCTCCACCGTCAGGGGGGCGAAGCAGCGGCGGCCCTCGGGGACGAGGCCGATGCCGAGGCGGGCGACGCGGTGGACGGCGAGGCCGCGGGTCGGGTGGCCGGCGAAGGTGATCGCGCCCTCACGCGGGCGGAGAAGGGCCGAGATGGTGCGGACGGTCGTGGTCTTGCCCATGCCGTTGCGGCCCATCAGGGCGACGACCTCGCCCTCGGCGATGTCGAGGTCGATGCCGAAGAGGGCCTGGGAGGCGCCGTAGAAGGCGGTGACGCCTTTGAGCTCGAGGAGCGTCGTCATGCGGCTTCGTCTCCGAGGTAGGCGGTGCGGACTTCCGGGTTGGCGCGGATCTCGGCGACGGTGCCGGTGGCGATGACCTGGCCGTAGACGAGGACCGAGATGCGGTCGGCGAGGGCGAAGACGGCCTCCATGTCGTGCTCGACGAGGAGGATGGGGGCGGTTGCGCGGAGCTTGTCGAGGAAGGCGGTCATCCGCTTCGAGCCGTCGGGGGAGAGGCCGGCCATCGGCTCGTCCATCAGGAAGACCTTGGGCTTCATGGCAAGGGCGATGGCGAACTCGAGCTGGCGACGCTCGCCGTGGCTGAGATCGCCGGCGCGGACGGTGGCGCGCTCGCCGAGGCCGGCGTCGTAGAGGAAGGCCATGGCGGCGTCGGTGAGGCCGAGGTCGCGGTTGACGGGGCGGAAGAAGCGGAAGACCCGGCCCTCGCGCGCCTCGACCGCGAGCATGACGTTCTTGAGCGCCGAGAGCTCGGGGGCGACCTGGGAGACCTGGAAGGTGCGGGCGAGGCCGATGCGGGCGCGGTCGGCGGCGTCGAGGTGGTCGATCGACTGGCCCTCGAAGGCGATGGTGCCGGTGTCCTGGCGGATCTCGCCGACGATCTGCTTGATCAGCGTCGACTTGCCGGCGCCGTTCGGGCCGATGAGGGCGTGGATCTCGCCGGGGTAGAGGTCGAGGGTGACGCCGTTGGTGGCCTTGAGGGCGCCGAAGGATTTCTCGAGGCCGATGATCTTCAGGATCGGATCAGGCATGGGAGCGCCTCCCGGTGACGAGGCCGATGACGCCGCCGCGGGCGAAGAGGACGACGAGGAGCAGGATGATGCCGAGCGGGAGCTGCCAGTATTCGGTGAGGCGGCCGAGCTCGGATTCGAGCAGGACGTAGAGGGCGGCGCCGATCAGCGGGCCGCAGGGACGGCCGACGCCGCCGAGGATGACGAAGACGATGAGCTCGCCCGAGAGGTGCCAGGAGAGCATGGTCGGCGAGACGAAGCGGTTGAGGTCGGCGTAGAGCGCGCCGGCGAGGCCGACGGCCATGGCGGAGAGGACGAAGGCGGTCAGGCGGACGTTGAACGGGCGGACGCCCATCGAGGTGAGGCGGAGCGGGTTCTGCCGCGCCATGGCGAGGGCGAGGCCGAAGCGGGAGCGGGTCGCCATGAGGACGAGGCCGAGGACGAGGAGGAGCAGGGCGTAGGAGATCAGGAAGAAGGTCCACGGGCTCATGGTGTCGAGCGTGCCGAGGGTGTTGCGGACGTAGATCGAGAGGCCGTCCTCGCCGCCGTAGGCCGGCCAGGAGATGGCGAAATAGTAGACCATCTGGGCGAAGGCGAGGGTGATCATGATGAAGTGGACGCCGCCGGTGCGCAGCGAGAGGGCGCCGATCGGGAGGGCGACGAGGCCGGCGGCGATGACGGCGGTGAGCCAGATGATCGGCATCGAGGTGGTGCCGGGGAGCTCGACGGGCCAGGTCATCAGGGGCTCGTAGTTCTGCGCGGCGGAGGCGAGGATGCCGGCGGCGTAGCCGCCGATGCCGAAGAAGGCGGCGTGGCCGAAGGAGACGAGGCCGCCGTAGCCGAGGGCGAGGTTGAGGCCGATGCCGGCGAGGCCGAGGATGGTGGCCTTGGTCGCGAGGGTGACGAGGTAGGGCTGGCCCGAGAGCGAGGCGGCGAGCGCGACGAGGAAGAGGGCGGCGAGGACGACGAGGTTGAGGATGGTTTCGCGGGACATCAGGCGGCTCCCATGAGGCCGGTCGGGCGCCAGACGAGGATGACGGCCATCAGGATGTAGATGAGCATCGAGGCGAGGGCTGAGCCGATGGTGGTGGCGGAAGCCTGGTCCATGACGCTGGCGAGGGCGATGGGCAGCAGGAAGCGGCCGAGGGTGTCGGTGATGCCGACGAGGATGGCGCCGACGAGCGCGCCCTTGATCGAGCCGATGCCGCCGATCACGACGACGACGAAGGCCATGATGAGGACGGGCTCGCCCATGCCGACCTGGACCGACTGGATCGGGCCGATGAGCGCCCCGGCGAGGCCGGCGAGGGCGGCGCCGAGGGCGAAGACGATGGTGTAGAGCCGGGCGATGTCGATGCCGAGGGCGGCGATCATCTCGCGGTCGGCCTCGCCGGCGCGGATCTGCACGCCGAGGCGGGTGCGGTTGATGAGGAGGTAGAGGCCGAGGGCGACGGCGATGCCGACGATGATGATGGCGAGGCGGTAGAGGGGGTAGGAGAGGGTGCCGAGGTGGACGGTGCCGGAAAGTGCTTTCGGAACATCGAGATAGAGCGGGAAGGAACCGAAGAGCCAGCGGGTGCCTTCGGAGAAGACGAGGATGAGGGCGAAGGTCGCGAGGACCTGGTCGAGGTGGTCCCGGCTGTAGAGGCGGCGGAGGACGACGATCTCGACGAGGGCGCCGGCAGCCGCGGCGGCGGCGAGGGCGGCGGCGAGGGCGAGGAGGAAGTTGCCGGTCGCCGCGGCGGCGGTGGCGGCGGCGAAGGCGCCGACCATGTAGAGCGAGCCGTGGGCGAGGTTGATGAGGCCCATGACGCCGAAGACCAGCGTGAGGCCGGCGGCCATGAGGAAGAGCATGGTGCCGAACTGGAGGCCGTTCAGCACCTGCTCGATGAGGAGAGTGGCGGTCATGGACGGTTTCCGGGCAAAAGGGGTGCAAGGGGCGGGAAAGACAGGATTTTCAGCGTATGGAATCCGTATGGAATCCATATGGGTGTTTTCGGGCTGGCGGGGCCGTCGCCGGCCCCGCGGCGGGCTCACGGCAGCGGGCACTCGCCCGCGAAGGCGTCGACGTGATCCTCGAAGGCGGTGCCGACGACGCGGTTGGTGATGACGCCGGCGTCGTTCCTGAAGACCTCGCGGGCGTAGAAGTTCTGGATCGGGTGCTGGTTGTTGCCGAACCTGAAGTTGCCGCGCACCGAGGGGAAGTCGGCCGCCTTCAGCGCCGCGTGGTAGGCGTCGTGGTCGGCGATGTCGGCCGCGGCGCTCGCCGAGAGGATGAGCTGGGCGGTGTCGTAGCCCTGGCTGGCGTAGACCGAGGGCAGCCGGCCGTATTCGGCCTCGAAGGCGGCGACGAAGGCCTTGTTGGCCTCGTTGTCGAGGTCGGGCGACCACTGGGCGGTGTTGTGGGCGCCGATCGCCGCCTCGCCGACCGCGCCGAGCACGTCCTGGTCGAAGGAGAAGCCCGGGCCGATCATCGGCAGGCCGGTGTCGGAGCCGGCGAACTGCTTGATGAAGGAGATGCCCATGCCGCCCGGCAGGAAGAAGAAGACGCTGTCGGCGCCGGAGGCCTTCACCTGGGCGATCTCGGCAGCGAAGTCGGTCTGGCCGAGCTTGGTGTAGAGCTCGCCCGCGAGCTCGCCCTTGTAGAAGCGCTTGAAGCCGTTGAGGCTGTCCTTGCCGGCCGGGTAGTTGGGGGCGAGGATGAAGGTCTTCTTGTAGCCGAGCGTGTTGGCGTACTCGCCGGCGGCCTCGTGCTGGTTGTCGTTCTGGTAGGCGACGTTGAAGTAGTTGGCGTCGCACCCCTGGCCGGCGAGCTGCGAGGGGCCGGCGTTGGCCGAGAGGTAGAACTTGCCCTGCTTGACCGCGGCCGGGACGACGGCGAGGGCGATGTTCGAGAAGATGATGCCGGTCAGGATGTCGACCTGGTCGGACTGGATCATCTTGTCGGCGAT
>NZ_CALLYO010000348.1 GCF_937858865.1 uncultured Amaricoccus sp.
TGGCGCTTCATGCTGCTCGAGAACAACACGCTCGGGCCCTACATGAACTCCGTGGTGGTCGCCCTCGGCAGCACGACCCTCGCCGTCCTCATCGGCGCGCTCGCCGCCTATGCGCTGGTGCGCATCCGCTTCCGGGTGAAGCTCGCCGCCGTGGCGATCTTCCTCCTGCTCCTCGTCGCCGTCATCGTCGCCGTCGTCACCTTCGGCGTCGCCTGGCAGGTCGCCGTCGCCGCCGCCGTCGCGCTCTTCCTGCTCGCGCTCCCGACGCTGGCGCGGCGCACCCGGGCGGCGCTCGGCAACAGCGACATCGAGTTCTGGATCATCTCGAACCGCATCATGCCGCCCATCGTGGCGGTGCTGCCCATCTACGTGATGTTTCAGCAGCTCAGGCTCCTCGACACCCAGGTCGCGCTGATCGCGACCTACACCGCGATCAACCTGCCCATCGTCGTCTGGCTGACCCGCGACTTCTTCGCCGGGATCCCCATCGACCTCGAGGAAAGCGCCGAGCTCGACGGCGCCTCGAAGTTCCGCGTCTTCTTCACCATCGCCCTGCCGCTCGTCCGTTCCGGCCTGGTTGCCACCTTCCTCCTCGTCCTGATCCTCGCCTGGAACGAGTACCTGCTCGCCCTCTTCCTCTCGAACGCCAACGCCCAGACCATGCCGGTCCTCGTCTCGGCGCAGAACACCACCCGCGGCCCGCAATGGTGGAACATGTCCGTGCTGATCGTGGTGATGATCGCGCCGGTCGTCATCATCGCCAGCGTGCTGCAGAAGCACATCGCCCGCGGGCTGCTGGTGGGCGCGGTGAAAGGCTGAAGATGAAGGTCACCCTCCAGGAAATCCGCAAGTCCTTCGGCGCCGTCGAGGTGGTGAAGGGCCTCGACCTCGACATCGCCGACGGCGAGCTCCTCGTCCTCCTCGGCCCCTCCGGCTGCGGCAAGACCACCGCGCTCCGCATGGTGGCGGGCCTCGAATCCGTCACCTCCGGCCGCATCCTGATCGGCCCGCGCGACGTGACCAACGTTCTGCCGAAGTACCGCGACGTGGCGATGGTCTTCCAGTCCTACGCTCTCTATCCGCACATGACGATCGCCGAGAACATCGGCTATCCGCTGAAGCTCCGGGGCGTTCCCAGGGCCGAGATCTCGGGGCAGATCCGCACCGCCGCCGAGAAGGTCCACCTCGATGACTATCTCGACCGCTACCCGCGCCAGCTCTCCGGCGGCCAGCGCCAGCGGGTGGCGCTCGCGCGCGCCATCGTGCGGCGGCCGGCGGTCTTCCTGATGGATGAGCCGCTCTCCAATCTCGACGCCAAGCTGCGCACCTTCATGCGCGCCGAGCTGAAGCGGCTGCAGGGCGACCTCGGCACCACCACCATCTACGTCACCCACGACCAGATCGAGGCGATGACGCTGGCGCACCGGGTGGCGGTGATGAACAAGGGGGTCGTGCAGCAGATCGCGACCCCGCGCGAGATCTACGACAACCCGGCCAACCTCTTCGTCGCCGGATTCATCGGCTCGCCGCCGATGAACGTCCTGCCCTGCGCCGTCGCCGAGGGCGCCATCGTCCTGCCCGAGGGGCGCATCGACGTCGCCGGCTTCGCCCCGCGGGCGGATGCCGTCTTCGGCTTCCGCCCCGAGGACGCCCGCATCGTCGACCCCGTCGCGGCGGATCTCGCGGGAACGATCTACGCCAGCGAGCTCACCGGCAACGAGACCGTGGTGACCTGCCAGGTCGGCAAGGAGCAGGTGGTCGTCAAGACCGACAAGAGCTTCGAGCTGCCGCCCGACACCCCCGTGGGCCTCGCCATCGATCGCAGCAAGCTCCGCCTCTTCGACGCCGGGACCGGTGAGCGCATCCCCGCCGCCTGAGCGGCGCCCGTGTCAATGCTTCGCCGTGCCCGAGGGCGTCCGGTGGGCGGGGCGCGTCGTACGTTGACATTCGCAGCCTCCGGAGGGTCACCTCGTGGTTGGCGCGAGGCCCTATTTCCGGAACAGAACGGCTTCATGGCGACACGCTCTCCTCCTCTCAGCAGTGTTCGGACCTTCGTCGTGGCGGCCCGGGCCGGCAGCTTCATGAAGGCTGCCGACGAGCTTTGCGTCACCCCGGCGGCGGTGAGCCGGAGCGTGCGGGCGCTGGAGGATCACCTCGGCTGCCAGCTCTTCCACCGGGGGCACCGGCAGGTCGAGCTGACCGAGGACGGGCGCTTCTATCTCCGCGAGATCGGCGACGCCTTCGAGCGGATCGCGCTCGCCACGCAGAACCTGGCGGCGCGGCGGACGCGGCGGCCGCTGGTGGTCTGCGCCTATCCGAGCTTCACCATCGACTGGCTCATTCCGCGCTGGTCGAGCCAGCAGCTGCGCGAGAAGACCTTCGACCTGCGCTTCGTCACCACGCATACCCACGACGTCGACTTCTCGGGCGACATCGACGTGGCGATCCTGACCGATCGGGCAGTCTATCAGAAGAACGTCTGCGAAAAGCTGTTCATTGCGGATCTGGTGCCGGTCTGCAGCCCGAACTACCTGCCGCCGGGGACCTCGGCGGAGGATGTCGAGGAGTGGGCGGACGGGCTGCTCATCTCCGACACGCGGCCGAACGACTGGGCGCGCTGGGCGGAGGCGAACGGGGTGCGGAACTTCGACCCCTTCCGCGGGCGGCGCTTCGAGAGCTCGCCGCTCATGTACCAGGCCGCGATCGCCGGGATGGGGATCGGGATCGGCATCCGCGAGGTGCTGCTGCGCGAGTTCGCGACCGGCAGCCTGATCAATCCCTTCCCGGAGACGGTGCCGGCGCCCTGCCCCTTCTACCTGATCCGGCCGCCCAGCACCGAGTCGCACCCGGACTTCGCCGCCTTCCGGGCCTGGATCCGCCGGGAGGTGGGGGCGGAATGAGCGGCGCGGGCACGGGGTGGGCACGCGTGCCCACTTGGTGCCTCCGTTGTTTTATATGGATAATCACCCTCGCCGTTAACCGGATCGAAATCTTCGTTAACGCCGCCGGGCACGCTATCCGACGGCGGCGGCCCAGGGCGGGAGGGGCAGGGGGGCGTCGGGCGGGCCGGGCGGCGGGGGCGGGGTCCGGCTGAAGCGGGGGGCCGGGGCGGCCTGCGGGAAGCCGCCGGCCTCGGCGTAGGTGCCGCGGGCGCGCAGGTGCGGGTCGGCGAAGGATTCCTCGAGCGACAGGACCGGCGTCACGCAGGCGTCGGAGCCGGCGAAGAGGGCGACCCAGTGGTCGCGCGGGCGGGTGGCGAAGAGGGCGCGGAGGCGGGCGCGGCCCTCGGGCCAGCGGCTCGCGTCCGCCTGCGGCGGCAGGTCGTCGGGACCGAGGCCGAGGCGGGCGAGGAAGGTGGCGAAGAAGCGCGGCTCGATGGCGCCGACCGCGAGGTGGCGGCCGTCGGCGCAGGCGTAGACGTCGTAGAAGAAGGCGCCGGAATCGAGGAGGCTGGCCTGGCGCGCCCTGGGGAAGACGCCGCCGGCGCGCAGGCCGTTCAGCGAGGTCATCATCGCCGCCACCCCGTCGACGATGGCGGCGTCGACCACCTGGCCGCGGCCGGAGCGCGCGGCCTCGACGACGCCGGCGAGCAGGCCGAGGGCGAGGAAGAGCGCGCCGCCGCCGAAGTCGCCGATGAGGTTGAGGGGTGCCGGCGGGGGGGAGTCGGCGCGACCCAGCGCCTCGAGCGCCCCGGTGAGGCCGATGTAGTTGAGGTCGTGCCCGGCCCAGGGCGCCATCGGGCCGGTCTGGCCCCAGCCGGTGACGCGGCCGTAGACGAGGCGGGGGTTGCGCTCGAGGCAGGGTCCGGGGCCGAGGCCGAGCCGCTCCATCACGCCGGGGCGGAAGCCCTCGATCAGGCAGTCGGCGGCGGCGGCGAGGGCCAGCGCTCGGTCGCGGCCGGCCGGATCCTTGAGGTCGAGGCGGATGGTCGGGCGGCCGCGCAGCAGGAAGTTCGTCTCGGGCGGGCGTTTGATGCCGACGTCGGATTCGCCCGGGCGGTCGATGCGGACGATCTCGGCGCCGAGGTCGGCGAGGAGCATGCCGCACATCGGCGCCGGGCCGATGCCGGCCATCTCGACGACCTTGAGGCCGGCGAGCGGCCCGCCGGGCCTCGTTCCCGGGCTCATTCCGCCGCCGTCCGGGCGGTCTCGGGGTGGCGGGCGCCGAGGAAGGCGGCGATGCCGGTCAGCTCGCGCCCGACGATGAGCTGGTTGATCTGGGTGGTGCCGTCGGGGATGGTCAGCATGCGGGCGTTGCGCAGGTGGCGCTCGACCGGGAACTCGCGGGTGACGCCGGAGGCGCCGTGCACCTGGATCGCCTTCGAGGCCACCCTGACCGCCGCCTCGGAGGCGTAGATCTTCGCCATCGAGGTCGGCAGGTCGGCGCGGCCGCCGCGGTCGAGGCTGGCGAGCGCCTTCAGCGTCAGGAGGCTGGCCGCCTCGGTCTCGCAGGCCATGTCGGCGAGGAGGCCCTGGACGAGCTGGTGGGCGGCGATGGGCGCGCCGAACTGGTCGCGCCCGACGGCGTAGGCGATCGCGTCGTCGAGGGCGGCGCGGGCGATGCCGGAGGCGATGACCGCGACCCAGGCGCGGGCGCGCTCGAAGCCCGAGAGGGCCTCGCGGAGCCCGGCGCCGGGCGGGCCGAGGCGGAAGGCGTCGTCGATCCCGAGGTCGTCGAAGCTGATCGAGCCGAACGACCAGCCGTTGAGGCCGAGCTTGGCGATCTCGCGCGTCTCGAAGCGGTGCTCGGCGCGGTCGAGGATGAAGAGGGTGAACTCCTTCTCACCGGTGCGGGCAAGGAGGGTGGCGATGTCGAAGACGGTGGCGTTGGAGATGAAGGTCTTCTCGCCCGAGAGCCGCCAGCCGCCGCCGTCCCGGACCGCGCGGGTGCGGATCTGGCGGACGTTCGAGCCGGCGCCGGGCTCGGTCACCGCGCCGCAGCCGATGACCCGGCCGGCGGCCATGCCGGGCAGGTAGCGCGCCTTCTGCTCCGGCGTGCCGAGGCGGGCGAGCTTCATCGAGGCCCCCTCGCTGACGTAGGCGAGGCCGGCGACGTCGGGGGCGAGGCGGGAGAGCTCGCCGTAGAGGAGGCCGCTCGTCACATAGGAGAGGCCGAGCCCGCCGTCGGCCTCGGGCAGCCAGCCGGCGCCGATGCCGAAGTCGACGAGGCCGGCCAGGAGCTCGTGCGCGAGGTCGGGCGGAAAGGCCCGGTCCCAGGCCGGGCGGACCCTGGGCAGCACCTCGGCCTCGACGTGGCGGCGGAGGCTCTCGAGCGCCATCCGCTCTTCGGTGGAAGGCTCAAACTCCATCGGCGAGGCGCTCCTCCGTCCGCGGGCGGGCCGTTTCGCCGAGCCAGTCGGCGAGGGCCTCCTCGGCGCCCTCGCCGAGGAGCGGCGGCGCCCGCCAGCCCTCGGTGATCTCGAAGCCGGAGTATTTGATCGCCGGCCCGATGGTCGGCGTCGGGCCGTAGACGGGATGCTCGAGGTCGAGCTTCATCCGCCGGTGCAGCAGCTGGGGGTGGGCGAAGGTGCGGGCGATGTCGTTGACCGGCGCGTGCGGCACGCCGGCGGCGTCGAGCAGCGCGTGCAGCGCGTCGTTGGTGCGGCCGAGCATCTCGGCGTCGAGGATCGCGTACATCGCGTCGCGGTTGACGACGCGGTCCTCGAGTGTCGCGAAGCGCGGGTCGGCGATCAGGTCGGCGCGGCCGATCGCCCGGCAGAAGGGCTCGTAGACCGTCTGGTAGCCGGCGCCGATCACCATCTCGCCGTCGGCGGTGGTGAAGGCCTTGTAGGGGACGATCTGCGAATGCTCCGAGCCCCACTTCTGCCGCACCTGGCCGGCGAGAAGGTATTCCATCGCCGCATCGACCAGGAAGCTGACCTCGGCCTCCATCAGGCTCGTCTGCACCACCTGGCCGCGGCCGGTGCGTTCGCGCTGGAGGAGGGCGGCGAGGACGCCCGAGAAGGCGTAGAGGCCGCAGACGAGGTCGAAGGTCGAGGTGCCCTGCTTGATCGACTTGCCGCCCTTCTCGCCGCTGATGCTCATGAAGCCGAATTCGGCCTGCACGGTGAGATCGAAGCCGCCGCGCTCGGCCTCGGGGCCGTCGGCGCCGAGGGCGGAGAGCGAGGCGTAGACGACGCGCGGGTTCCGCGCCGCGACGCGCTCGTAGTCGATGCCCATGCGCTTCAGGACCGGCGGGCGGAAGTTCTCGACCACGACGTCGGCGGCCGAGGCGAGGCGGAAGAGGAGCTCGCGCCCGGCCTCGGTCTTGGCGTCGATCTCGATCGAGCGCTTGTTGCGGTTCGTCGACATGAAGGTCATGCCGTTGCCGGCGTGGAAGGGCGGGCCCTGGCGGCGGGTCGGCTCGCCGCCCGGGACCTCGACCTTGAGCACGTCGGCGCCGTGGTCGCCGAGGTGCATCGAGCAGAAGGGCCCGGCGAAGAAGCGGGTCAGGTCGAGCACGCGGATGCCGGCGAGCGGCTTGGCGGCCTCGGGCATTTCGTCTCCTCCCGGTTTTCGGGAGCAGGCTTCTCCGGGCGCGCGGCGAGCACAAACGACAAAATCGCGCCGGCGCTTGAGTTTTTGTTGTGCGTGCCGGGGCGGGGGGTTCCGCTAGTCTCGGCGCAAAGGGTCGCGGGGAACGGGCGATGGACGGCGAGGGCAGGGTGACGGTCGAGGCGCGCGGGCGGGTCGCGCTCGTCTGGCTCGACCGGCCGGCGAAGATCAACGCCCTCGACGCGGCGCTCTGCCGGGCGCTGGTGCGGGCGGTGGAGGAGATCGAGGCGGATGCGGGGCTCGGGGCGATGGTGATCGCCGGCCGGGGCCCGCACGGTTTCTCGGCCGGGGCCGATCTCGCCACGGTGGCGCGGCTCTCGGGGGCGGCGAAGCGGCGCTTCGTGGAGGAGGCCTGGCGGGCGATCGACCGGGTCGCGGCGGCGCCCGTGCCGTCGGTCGCGGCGCTGCACGGGCATGTGCTCGGGGGCGGGCTGGAGCTGGCGCTGGCCTGCGACCTGCGCTTCGCCGATCCGGGCGCGCGGCTGGCGCTGCCGGAGCTGGCGCTCGGGAGCGTGCCGTCGTTCGGGGCGGTGCAGCGGCTGCCGGCGCTGGTCGGGCGGGCGCGGGCGGTCGAGCTCATTCTCGGGGGCGAGGTGCTCGATGCGGAGGCGGCGGGGCGGGCGGGGCTGGTCACGCGGGTGACGGCGGCCGGCGCGGTGATCGAGGAGGCGCTGGCGCGGGCGGAGGTGCTGGCGGGGCTGCCGCGGGAGGCGGTGCGCTATCTGAAGCTCGCCCTCGCCATGCCGGCGGACGGGCGGGCGGCGGCGCTGCATGGGCTCATCTCGGATGCCTGCCACTCGAGTCCCGAGTATCAGGCGCGGATTGCGCGGTTTTCCGGGGGGTGATGTTGGCGCGGGGTTTAGCGCATTGCCCCTGAGAGAGAGGATTGATGGTTGACGGTCATGCGGGCATTCCGTTCGCGCGGTCGGAGTCGCGCACGAGGTTGAGGCGGCGGGCGCGGCGGCGTTCGGCCTGGCGCATCGGGTCGGGGACCGGGCTCGAGGCGATGAGCTGGCGGGTGTAGAGCGCGGCGGGGTGGGCGAAGACCTCCTCGGCGACGCCCTGCTCGATCACCTCGCCCGACTTCATCACCAGCACGTGGTCGGCGAACTTGCGCACCAGCGTGAGGTCGTGGGCGATGAAGACGTAGGAGAGGCCGAGCCGGGTGCGGAGGTCGGCGAGGAGGGTGATGACCTGCGCCTGCACGGTCATGTCGAGGGCGGAGACGGCCTCGTCGCAGACGATGATCTCGGGCTCGAGCGCCAGCGCGCGGGCGATGGCGATGCGCTGGCGCTGGCCGCCGGAGAATTCGCCCGGGTACTTGTCGAGGTCGGAGGCGGCGAGGCCGACCATGCCGAGGAGCTCGGCCGCCCGCGCGCGCCAGCGGTCGCGCGGCAGCACGTCCGGGTGGAGGAGCCAGGGCTCGGAGATCACCTTGAGCACGGTCATGCGCGGGTTGAGCGAGCTGAAGGGGTCCTGGAAGATCGCCTGCACGCCGCGGTGGAAGGCGGTCTCCTCGGCGCGGGCGAGGGCGAAGACGTCGCGGCCGTGGTAGCGGATGCTGCCGCTGCTCGGCTCGCGGAGGCGCAGGATGGCGCTGGCCAGCGAGGATTTCCCCGAGCCGCTCTCGCCGACGATGCCGAGGATCTCGCCCTTGCGCAGCGTCACGCTGACGTTGCGAACGGCCTCGAAGCTGCCGTAGCGCACGCAGACCCGGTCGAGCTCGAGGATGGCGGGGGGCTCGGTCGGGCGCAGCGAGCGGTATTCCTCGGAGCGGTCGGTCAGGAGCTGGCGGGTGTAGGCGTGTTGCGGGCGGGCGAAGACCCGGTCGAGCGGGCCGGCCTCGACGATCTCGCCGTGCTGCATCACCACCACGTTCTCGGCGATGTCGGCGGCGACGCCGAGGTCGTGGGTGATCATCATCAGCGCCATGCCCGACTCGGTGCGCAGGTCGCGCAGGAGGTCGAGGATCTGCGCCTGCACGGTGACGTCGAGTGCGGTCGTCGGCTCGTCGGCGATGAGCAGGTCGGGCGAGAGCGCCATCGCCATGGCGATCATCACCCGCTGGCGCTGGCCGCCGGAGAATTCGTGCGGATAGTCGTGCATCCGCCGCTCGACGTCGGGGATGCCGACGCGGTCGAGGAGTTCCCTGGCCCGGGCCCAGGCCTCGGCCCTCGCCATGCCGTGGATGCGGCCGACCTCGGCCACCTGCCAGCCGACCGGATAGACCGGGTTGAGGTGGGTGAGCGGGTCCTGGAAGACCATGGCGATGCGGCGGCCGTAGAGGTCGCGCCGCTGTCGGCCGGGCATGGAGAAGAGGCTCCGGCCCTCGAAGCGGATGTCGCCGCGGACGCGGGCGGGGGGCGAGTCGAGCAGCCCCATGATGGCGCTCGCGGTCACGCTCTTGCCCGAGCCGCTCTCGCCGATGACTGCGAGCGACTCGTTCGGGGCGATGGCGAAGCTGACGTCGCGCACGGCGGCGAAGAGGCCGTCCGCGGTGGGGAAGTCGACCGAGAGGCGGTCGACCTCGAGGAGCGGCTTCGGCTCAGGCATGGCTCGCGTCTCCCTGCGCGGCGCGGAGCGTCGGGTCGTTCGCGATGCGGAACCAGCCGGCGAGAAGGTTGGCGGCGAGCGCCGTCAGCATGATGAAGAGCCCCGGCCAGAAGGCGAGCCACCAGGCGCTGGCGAGATAGCCGCGGCCCTCGGCGACCATGAGCCCCCAGGTGATCGACGGCGGCTGCACGCCCATGCCGAGGAAGGAGAGGGCCGATTCCGCCAGCATGACGTAGGCGAAGTCGAGCGAGCCGATGATGAGGAGGGTGGGCAGCACCAGCGGGGTGATGTGGTGGAGCGCGAGGTGGAACGGGCGCGCGCCCATCACCAGCGCGGCGGAGATGAAGGCGCGCTCGCGGATCTCGAGCACCTCGGCGCGGGCGGTGCGGACATAGACCGGCAGGCGGGTGATGGCGAGGACGACGACGATGTTGGCCGGCGCGCCGCCGAGCACATAGAGGACGATGAGCGCCATGAGCAGCGAGGGGAAGCTCATCACCACGTCCATGCTGCGCATGATGACCTTGCCGAGCCGCCCGCGGCTCAGCCCGGCGACGATGCCGAGCACCCCGCCGACGATCATCGAGACCAGCACCGAGGCGAGGGCGATGCCGAGCGTCGTGCGCGCGGCGAGGAAGATGCGCGCGAGGATGCCGCGGCCGAGCGAATCAGAGCCGAGCCAGTGCACCCAGTCGCGGGAGAAGTCGAAGGGCGGCGCGTTGCGCGCCCGGAGGTCGATCGAGGTCGCCGCCTTGCCGACGATCTCGGGGCCGACGAGGGCGACGCCGGCGATGAGGACGAGCCAGACCGCCGCGACGAGGGCGACGCGGTCGCTGCGGAGGAGGGCGAGGAGGGTCGACTTCTGCACGTCCGTCCCCTTCAGGCGTTGCGGATGCGCGGATCGAGCCGCGAATAGGCGATGTCGATGAGGAGGTTCATCACGAAGATCGCGAGGGCGGTGACGAGGATGCAGGCCTGCAGCACGGCGAAGTCGCGCTGCTGGATGGCCTGGATCATCAGGTTGCCGATCCCCGGCCAGCCGAAGACGGTCTCGACGACGACGGCGCCGTTGATGAGGGTCGCGGCCTGGTCGCCGGCGACGGTGACGACGGTGAGCATCGCGTTCCTGAGGCCGTGCACGAAGATGATGCGGCTCTTGCCGGCGCCCTTGGCGCGGGCGGTCTTGACGTAGGGCGAGGCGAGGGCGCCGATCATCGCCGCGCGCACGATCTGGGTGAGGAGGCCGAGCGGGCGCACCATCAGCACGCCGACCGGCATGATCCAGTGCGCGGCCGTGCCCATGCCGGAGGTCGGCAGCCAGCCGAGCGAGACGGCGAAGACGAGGATGGCGACGATCGCGACCCAGAAGTCGGGCGCGCTGGCGCTCGCGATGGTCAGCATGCTGGCGATGCGGTCGAAGACGCTGCGCGGCCGCCAGGCGGCCAGCGAGCCGATGAGGATGGCGAGCGAGAGCGCCAGCGCCAGGGTGATCCCGGCGAGCTTCAGCGTCACCGGGAAGGCGGCCAGCACGGCGTCGATCGCCGGGCGGCCCTGGAAGAGCGAGTCGCCGAAGTCGAAGCGCGCGAGCCCGGCGAGGTAGCGGCCGAACTGCACCACCAGCGGATCGTTGAAGCCGTGGCTCTCGGCGAAGGCGGCGCGCTGCTCGAGCGAGGCGTCCATCGGCAGGTAGAGGTCCGTCGGATCGCCGGTCAGCCTCGCGAGGAAGAAGACCAGGACGAGCAGGCAGAGCAGGGCGAAGAGCGACTGCGTGCCGTGTCTCAGGACGAAGCGGTTCAAGGCGGACCTCCCTGGGGTTGGCGCGGCCTTCTCGCGGGCCGCGCCTGCTCCTGTCGCCCGGATCAGCTGTTGTTGAAGCCGATCTCGGCGAGCTGGAGCTCGCTGTTTGTGGCGATCGACGGCGTGAAGTCGAGCCGCGGATTGACCCGGGTGAAGCCGACCATGTGGAAGAGCGACACGTCCGGCACGATCTCCTCGTGGATGCGCTTGAAGGCCTGCTGGTAGAGCTTCGTGCGCTCCTCGCCGGTCGCCTGGCCGCCGCGGTCGATCAGGTCGTCGACCTCGGCGTCGGAGAAGGTCGACTGGCCGCCGTCCGAATGGTACTTCACGAAGATGGTGAAGACCGCGTCGCCGTTGTTGTTGTCGTGCTGCTCCTGGAAGAGGTTCGGCGCCCGGTCCTCGGCATAGGGCTTGAACAGCAGGTCGTACCATTCCGCCGCCTCGGTCATCTTCAGCGTGATGTTGAAGCCGACCGCCTCGTACATCGCCTCGAGCGCCTGCAGCGACTCCTGCGAGTTCGGATAGAGGTTGTGGCGGCCGATCAGGATGATCTCGCGGTCGACCGGCACCCCGTCCGCCTTGGCCTCGGCGAGGAGCTCCATCGCCTTCTCCGGGTCGTAGGGGTAGGGCACGAGGTCCGGGTTGTGGCCGTTGATCCCCGGCACGACATGCTGGGTCGAGGGGATGACCTTGTCGCTGAAGATCGTGCCCCGCATCCCCTCGCGGTCGGTGGCATAGTTGAGCGCGAGCCGCACGCGGCGGTCGTCGAGCGGCGGGATCTCGGCGTCGATCCGGAGCCGCGAGGTCTCGGAGTTCAGGAAGCTGAAGTCCATCTCCGGGTCGGTCGCGTCCTGCACGGCGATGTTCGGCGCGATGTCGGCCTCGCCCGAGGCGACCATCGCCGCGCGCACGGTCGATTCCGAGCGCCAGATGTAGGTGGCCTTGGTGACCGCCGGCTGATCCCCCCAGTAGTCGTCGGTGCGGGTCAGCACGATCTGCTGGCCCGGGGTCCATTCCTCGAGCCGGTAGGGGCCGGTGCCGATCGGGTCGCGGGTGATCTCGCCCTTGGGGGTCGCGGTCGACATGGCGACGACGGTGCCCATCAGCGTCGGCAGGATCGGGGTCGGCGTGCTGGTCTTGATCTCGACCTCGTAGTCGCCGACCGGGGTGACCTCGAGGGTGAGGCCGCCGAAGTATTTCACCCGGATCTCGCAGTCGATGCTCTCGTCCATCGTGCGCTCGATCGAGTGTTTGAGCGCCTCGGCGTTGAACGGCGTGCCGTCGTGGAAGCTGACCCCCTCGCGCAGCTTGAAGCGCCAGGTGTGGTCGTCGACCTGGCTCCATTCGGTGGCGAGGCGCGGGTTGACCTGCCCGGTCGTCGGGTCGATCTCGGTGACGGTCTCGACGACGTTCTGCTTGATGACCTTGCCGACCTGCGACTTCGACGCCTGACAGGGGTCGAGCTGGTCGGGCTGGGTCTCGAGCACGATCACGACGTCGGTCGACGCGCCCTGCGCCCAGGCCGGCGACACCGCCGGCAGGGCGGCAGCAGCCGCCAGTAGCAACCTCCAGCCCAGTGACATCCTGATTTCCTCCATGTTCCTGCCGACGTGCGGCGCTTCCTCCGGAGTCTTGTTCGCTGTCCCGTCCGGCTCGGGATCCTGCAGTTCAGTCGGGTGCCAGCGTCGCCCCCCGGTGGATCGGGCCCGAGAGCCGCTGGAAGACCGAGAGCCATCCGCGCTCGGCGGTCGGCCGCGCCGCGGCGAGGGCCTCGCGCCGGCGGGCGAGCTCGGCCTCGGCGACCTCGAGCGAGAGCGAGCGGCTGGCGATGTCGATGACGATCCGGTCGCCGTCGGCGACGAGCGCGATCGGGCCGCCCTCGAAGGCTTCCGGGGCGACCTGGTTGATGGTGATGCCGTGGTTGAGGCCGGAGAGCTGGCCGTCGGTGACGACCGCCACCCGGCCGGCGAGGCCGGCGCCGTTCAGCGCCGCGACGAACCAGGAGGCCGAGGCGATGCCCGGCCCGCCGCGCGGGCCGAGGCCGCGCAGCACCACGACGTCGCCGGGGCGGATGCGGCCGTCGCCGAGGCCGGCGATGGCATCGTCCTGGTCGTCGAAGGTGCGGGCGGGGCCGGCGAAGTGCATCTTGCCGGCGCCGCCGAGGCCGAGCTTCAGGAGCGCGCCCTCGGGCGCCAGCGAGCCGCGCAGGGTGACGAGGGCGGGCGTCGTCGAGAGCGGATGCTCGGGCGGCCGGAGCGTCGCGTCGAGCGGCGGGGCGTAGTCGGCGAGCTCCTCGCCCCAGGTGCGGCCGGTCGCCGTCATGGCGCGCCCGTCGATCCGCTCGCCGAGCCGCTTCATGATCGCCCGGGCGCCGCCGGCGCGCTCGAGGTCCTCGATCCGGTCGGGGCCGTTCGGGCGGATGGCGCAGAGGAGCGGCACCCGGGGCCCGAGCTCGTCCACGAGGTCGTAGATGCCGAGCGGGAGCCCGGCCTCGACCGCGACCGCCTGCAGGTGGCGCACGCAGTTGCCGGAGCCGCTGGCGGCGAGGGTGACGGCGACCGCGTTGCGGAAGGCGGCCTCGGTCAGGATGGCGCGGGCGGTCAGCCCCTCCTCGACCATGCCGACGATGCGCCGCCCGGCCGCCTCGGCCTGCGCCAGCATGGCGGCGCTCATCGCCCGGACCGGGGCGCTGCCGGGGAGGGCGAGGCCGAGCGCCTCGCAGACGAGGTGCATCGAGTTGGCCGTGCCCATGCCGGCGCAGACGCCGGGGCCGGTGATCGCATGCTCGGTCATCTCCTCGAGCCGCTCGAGGGTGATCGCGCCGGTGACGAGCGCGCCGACGCGCTCGAAGACGTCCTCGATGTCGACCTCCTCGCCCGCGCTCTCGCCGTGGCCCTGGTAGCCGCAGAGGACGAAGATGGTCGGCAGGTCGAGCCGGGCGGCGGCCATGAGCTGGCCGGGGGTCGTCTTGTCGCAGGAGGCGAGGCAGACCATGCCGTCGAGCAGCGGCCCCTCGACGCCGACCTCGATGTCGTTGGCGATCAGGTCGCGGCTCGGCAGGATGTAGCGCGCGCCCTTGGCGGCGCCGTGGATGAAGTCGCTCGGCGCCGTGGTGCGGACCTCGAAGGGGAGGCCGCCGGCGGCGCGGACGGCGTCCTTGACGACGCCCGCCACCGCGTCGAGGTGGCTGAAGCAGATGGAGAGCTCGGAGGAGGTGTTGACCACCGCGATCTTCGGCCGGGCCATCTCGGCGTCGCTGAGGCCGAGCGCGCGCCACTGCGCCCGCCGCACCGCCCAGGCCGTCGTCCCGGGGCGGAAGTTGCTGCGGAGGGGCGCGCGCTCAGGCATCGACCGCCGCCTCCGGCCGCGGGGCGAGCACGGCGCCGGCCGCCGCGAGCGCGCGCTGGAGCGCGGGAACGTCCACGTCCGCGACCCGTCCGTCGCCCGCCATCGCCGCGGCGATGCCGGCGGCCTGGCCCATCGAGAAGCAGTTGGCGGTGATCCGGAGCGCCGCCTGCGCCTCGTGGGTGGCCGAGAGGCAGCGGCCGGCGACCAGCAGGTTCTCGGGCCCGCGCGGCAGCAGCGCGCGGTAGGGGATCTGGCAGTAGCCGCCGGGCGACATCCAGACCCAGCGGGTCGAGCGGCCGGCGCCGTGCTCCTCGATCGGCCAGCAGCTCGGCGCGATGGCGTCGTCGAACTTGCGCTCGCCGATCACCTCCTCGGTCGTCATCACGTGCGCGCCGACGATCCGGCGCGTCTCGCGCACCCCGAGCTCCGCGCCGGTATCGAGGATGAAGGCGCGCTCGTAGCCGGGCACGTAGCGGCGGAAGACCTCGAGGTAGCGGCGGGCCTGCCGGCGCCCCTCGCTCTCGGCGCGGCTGAGGCTCGCCGGGTCGAAGGGATCGGGCGAGCGGCCGTCGACCTTCACCCGGGTGATGTTGAGATGCACGATCCCCTCGCGCACCGAGTAGATGCCGCCCGCGGTCCGCGGCAGCTCGTAGCCGTCCGCGACCGCCCGCTCGAGCAGGGCGTGCATCTCGTCGCGCGAGACGGCCATGGCGCGCTCGGTATCGACCCCGGCCATGCGGAACATCGTCGAGGGGAACTGGAGCCCGCCGGC
>NZ_CALLYO010000349.1 GCF_937858865.1 uncultured Amaricoccus sp.
GGGGCCTCGATGGCCCCCTCGGGCCGGTCCCCCCCCGGTTGACGCCGCCCCCGCTGCGCGGCAATAGACGCGGCCTGCCATCCGGAGGTCCCGCCCATGCCCGAGTTCACCCGCCGCGTCTTCTCCGGCATCCAGCCATCGGGCAACCTGACCCTCGGCAACTACCTCGGCGCGCTCCGCCGCTTCGCCGCGATGCAGTCGAGCCACGAGACGATCTACTGCATCGTCGACCTGCACGCGATCACCGTCTGGCAGGACCCCGACAAGCTCCGCGCCGCGACCCGCGAGCTCGCCGCCGCCTACATCGCGAGCGGCATCGACCCCGGGCGTTCGATCCTCTTCAACCAGAGCCAGGTGCCCGGCCACGCCCAGCTCGCCTGGATCTTCAACTGCGTCGCCCGCATCGGCTGGATGTACCGGATGGTCCAGTTCAAGGACAAGGCCGGCAAGAACACCGAGAACTCCTCCCTGGGCCTGCTCGCCTACCCGACGCTGATGGCCGCCGACATCCTGCTCTACCACGCCACGCACGTCCCGGTCGGCGAGGACCAGAAGCAGCATATCGAGCTCACCCGCGATATCGCCGCCAAGTTCAACCACGACTACGGCATCGACTTCTTCCCGCTGACCGAGCCGGTGATCGAGGGCGCCGCCACCCGCGTCATGTCGCTCCGCGACGGCACGAAGAAGATGTCGAAGTCCGACCCCTCCGACATGAGCCGGATCAACCTCACCGACGACGCCGACACCATCGCGACCAAGATCCGCAAGGCGCGCACCGACGCCGAGCCGCTGCCCGAGACCCCCGCCGGCCTCGCCGGCCGGGCCGAGGCGGCGAACCTCGTCAACATCTACGCCGCCCTCGCCGACTCGACCCCCGAGGCGGTGCTGGCGGAATTTGCCGGCCGCAACTTCTCCGAGTTCAAGCCCCGCCTCGCCGACCTCGCCGTCAGCGAGCTCTCCCCCATCACCCGCCGCATGGCCGAGCTGACCGCCGACCCGGCCGAGATCGACCGCCTGCTCGGCAAGGGCGCGGACAAGGCCGCCGCCATCGCCGAGCCGATCCTCGCCCGCACCTACGAGATCGTCGGCCTGGTGCGCTGACCGCATTCCCGACCGACCGCCTTGCGCCCGGCCGCCGCTTCTCCGATGATCGGGCCGAAAAGCCCCCGGGGAAGCTCTTGCGGAAGTTCCTGATCCTTCTCGACGACACGCCCGAGATGCTGAACGCCATGCGCTACGCGGCGCTGCGCGCGGCCAGGACCGGCGGCGCGGTCGAGATGCTGGCGGTGATCTCGCCCGAGGAGTTCCAGCATTTCCTCGGCGTCGCCGACGTCATGCGCGCCGAGGCGCACGAGAAGGTCGAGGCGCACTTCCAGATCTTCAAGGACCGGATGGAGAAGCACGAGGGCATCACCCCGCGGCTCACCATCCGCGAGGGCGACAAGGTCGACACGATCATCGAGCACATCAAGTCCGACCCCGAGATCGCCGTCCTGGTGCTCGGCGCCGGCGTCGACAAGGCGGGCCCCGGCCCCCTCGTCTCGGCCCTCACCGGACGGCGGATAGCCGACCTCAGGGTGCCGATCACCATCGTGCCGGGGTCGATGACCAAGGAGGACATCGTCGCCGCCTCCTGACCCGGCGCGGCACTTTAGAAGCGTTCCAGAAACCTTGACTTGGCGCCCGGGCGAGCGCACTTAGAGGACAACCGACCGGAGGTCCCGCCGCATGTTCATCCAGACCGAATCCACGCCGAACCCGGCGACGCTGAAGTTCCTGCCGGGGCGCGCCGTGCTCGACAGGGGGACGGCGGACTTTCCCAGCGCGGAGGCGGCGCAGGCCTCGCCCTTCGCCCGGCGGATCTTCGCGACCGGGCATGTGACGGGCGTCTTCTTCGGCCCGGACTTCGTGACCGTCACCAAGACCGAGGACGTCGACTGGGCGCACATCAAGCCCGCGATCCTCGGCGCGATCATGGAGCACTTCCAGTCCGGCGAGGCCGCCCTCGACGGCGCCGCCGGCACCGTCGATCATGCCGAACACTCCGGCGAGGACGCCGAGATCGTCGGGCAGATCAAGGAGTTGCTCGACACCCGCGTCCGCCCGGCCGTGGCGCAGGACGGTGGCGACATCACCTTCCACGGCTTCGACCGCGGCGTCGTCTACCTGCACATGCAGGGGGCCTGCGCCGGCTGCCCCTCCTCGACCATGACGCTGAAGATGGGCATCGAGAACCTCCTGCGCCACTATATCCCCGAGGTCACCGAGGTGCGACCGGTTGGCTTCTGACCAGCCGCTCGTCCTTGCCTTCGACACGGCGGCCGCGCGTTGCGCGGCCGCTCTCGTTCGGGGCGACGCCCTCCTCGCCCGGCGGGTCGAGCCGATGGACCGCGGCCAGGCCGAGCGGCTCCTGCCGATGCTCGAGGAGCTGCTCGCCGAGGCCGGCGTGGCCTGGCCGGACCTCGACGGGATCGGCGTCGTCACCGGCCCCGGCAACTTCACCGGGGTGCGGCTCGCTGTCGCAGCCGCGCGCGGGCTGGCGCTCTCCCTCGGCATCCCGGCCGTGGGCGTCAGCGTCTTCGAGGCGCTGGCCGACCGGCCGGGCGCGGTGACCATCACCCTCGCCGACAAGCGCGGGCGCTTCGCGCAGAGCTTCCGCGACGGCGTCGCGCTCGCCCCGCCCGTCCCGCTTCCGGGCGACGGTCCGGCGCAGGCGGCGCAGGCCGACCCCGCCGTAGTGGCGCGCCTCGCGGCCCGGCGCCTGGGGGCCGCCCCGCCGCCCGCCCCGCTCTACCTCCGGCCGGCGGACGCGACGCCCTCGTCCGATCCCCTCCCCGTCCTCCTCGATGACGCCTGAGGCGCTGGCGGCGCTGCACGCCGCCGCCTTCGCCGGCACCCTCCGCCCCTGGTCGGCGGCGGAGTTCGCCAGCCTCCTCGGCCAGCCCGGCACCCTCCTCGAGAGCGACCCCGCCGGCTTCGCCCTCGGCCGCGTCGCCGGGCCCGAGGCGGAACTGCTGACGCTCGCCGTCCATCCCGCCGCGCGGCGCAGGGGCCTCGCCCGCCGCCTGGTCGGCGCCTTCGAGGCCCGGGCCGCCGCGGCTGGCGCCGAGGAATGCCTGCTCGAGGTGGCGCTCGACAATGCCGCCGCCTGCGCGCTCTACGACCGCCTCGGCTACCGGGAGGCGGGGCGGAGGCCGGACTATTATCCGTCGGCCGCTGGGCCTCGCGTCGACGCTCTCCTGCTCCGCAAGCAGTTGTTCACGGCACGGCCGAAAAACCGTTGACCGATTCCGGGCGATGGGCGTTTATGGGCGCGTCATACCGGCCCGGAACAACGCTGGCCGGAGCCGCAGGCGCAAGGCCGCGGCAGCGGTCCCTTGGAGGTTCTCACCCATGACGTTCGGAAAGTCCCTGGCGGTCGCCGCCCTGACGATGATGACGGCCGCCGGCGCCCAGGCGCAGGAGGCGGCCAACCCGGCCGTCATCTTCGACCTCGGCGGCAAGTTCGACCGGTCGTTCAACCAGGCCTCCTACGACGGCGCCGAGCGCTTCACCAAGGAGACCGGCATCGCCTACGAGAGCTTCGAGCTGCAGAACGACGCCCAGCGCGAGCAGGCGCTGCGCCGCTTCGCCGAACGCGGGCACAATCCGGTCATCACCAACGGCTTCTCCTACGGCTCGGCCATGGAGACCGTCTCGCAGGAATTCCCCGATACCGACTTCGTGGTGATCGACACCGTGGTCGAGCAGCCGAACGTGCGCTCGGTCGTCTTCAACGAGCACGAGGGCAGCTACCTCGTCGGCGTGCTCGCCGCCATGGCGTCGAAGACCGGCAAGGTCGGCTTCGTCGGCGGCATGGACATCCCGCTGATCCAGAAGTTCGCCTGCGGCTACGTGCAGGGCGTGAAGGCGACCAACCCGGACGCCGAGGTCTTCCAGGCCATGACCGGCACCACCGGCGCCGCCTGGAACGATCCCGTCCGCGGGGGCGAGCTCGCCAAGAGCCAGATCGACCGCGGCGCGGACGTCGTCTACCACGCCGCCGGCGGCACCGGCATCGGCGTGCTGCAGGCAGCGGCGGACGCCGGCGTCTACGGCATCGGGGTGGACTCGAACCAGAACTACCTGCATCCCGGCCACGTGCTGACCTCGATGCTGAAGCGGGTCGACGTCGCCACCTACCAGGCGATGATGGACGTGCACAACGGCGCCTTCACAGCCGGCGTGCAGGTGCTCGGCCTCAAGGAGGACGGCGTCGGCTGGGCGCTCGACGAGAACAACAAGGACCTCATCACGCCGGAGATGCAGAAGGCGGCCGACGAGGCCAGGGCCAAGATCATCTCGGGCGAGATCCTGGTGCACGACTATTCGACCGACGGCGCCTGCCCGGTCTCCTGAGGACCATGGCGGCGGCCGGGATGGCGGCGGGGGGCGGCGACGCCCCGCCCGCCATTGAGCTCGCCGGCATCTCGAAGAGCTTCGGTCCCGTCCAGGCCAACAGGGACATCGACCTCGCCGTCCGCCGCGGCACGATCCACGGCATCGTCGGCGAGAACGGCGCCGGCAAGTCGACGCTCATGTCGATCCTCTACGGCTTCTACCAGGCCGACGCCGGCGAGATCCGCATCGACGGCAGGCCGACCCCCATCCCCGACAGCCAGGCGGCGATCCGCGCCGGGATCGGCATGGTCCACCAGCACTTCATGCTGGTCGAGCCCTTCACCGTGCTCGAGAACGTCATCCTCGGCGCGGAGGAGGGGCCGCTCCTGCGCCCCTCGCTCGCCAAGGCGCGTGCCGAGCTGAAGCGCCTCGAGGAGGAGTACGAGCTCGACGTCGACCCGGACGCGGTGGTCGGCGAGCTCTCGGTCGGGTTGCAGCAGCGGGTCGAGATCCTGAAGGCGCTCTACCGCGAGTGCGACATCCTCATCCTCGACGAGCCGACCGGCGTGCTGACGCCGGCCGAGGCCGACCACCTCTTCCGCATCCTGCGGAGCCTCAAGGCGCAGGGCAAGACGATCGTCCTCATCACCCACAAGCTGCGCGAGATCATGGCGATCACCGACGCGGTCAGCGTCATGCGCCGCGGCGAGATGGTGCGGACGCTCGCGACCGCCGACACGAGCCCGGCCGAGCTCGCCGAGCTGATGGTCGGCCGGCGGGTGCTGCTCCGGGTGGAGAAGACGCCGGCCACCCCCGGCCGGGTGGTGCTCGCGGTGGAGAACCTCTCGCTCACCGACGACAAGGGGGTGGCGCGGCTGAAGGGGGTGAGCTTCGCGCTCCGCGCCGGCGAGATCCTCGGCGTCGCCGGCGTGGCCGGCAACGGCCAGTCCGAGCTGCTCGACGTGCTGGCCGGCATCCGCCCGGCGACCGGCGGCACGGTGCGGCTCGACGGGCAGCCGCTCGACCTCGGACACTCCACCAACGGCGACGAGCGGCGGGCGGCGCGGGTCGCGCATGTTCCCGAGGACCGCCGCCGCCGCGGGCTCGTCATGCCCTTCGCCGAGTGGGAGAATGCCTGCCTCGGCTACCAGGGCGAGGAGCGTTTCGAGGGCCCGGCCTTCACCCTCGACCGGACGGCGATGCGCGACGCCGCGCGCGCCTCGATCGAGCGCTTCGACATCCGCCCCCCCTCGTGCGACCTCGTCACCGCCAGCTTCTCCGGCGGCAACCAGCAGAAGATCGTGCTCGCCCGCGAGATGGAGCGCGACCCGGAGGTCCTCCTCGTCGGCCAGCCCACCCGCGGCGTCGACATCGGCGCGATCGAGTTCATCCACAACGAGATCCTGGCGCTGCGCGACCGCGGCAAGGCAATCCTGCTCGTCTCGGTCGAGCTCGACGAGATCCAGGCGCTCAGCGACCGGATCATCGTCATGTTCGACGGCCGCATCTCCGGCGAGCGCATCGCCGGCGAGACCGACGAACGCGAGCTCGGCCTGCTCATGACCGGGATCGAGCCCGGCACGAGGGCGGCGTGAGGCACGCCCGCGCCGGGATGGGCGCGCGCGCCCACTTAGGCAAGCTGCTGATTCCACTATGGTTTCACGGCCACGTTAACCGGGTGGAAAGAGCTGTTAACGGGGGCTCCATCGGCTCGGGGGAGGCGGTGCCGCGATGACCGCCCCCCTCCCCCGCTGGGCCGATCTCGTCCTCATTCCCGCCCTCAACCTCCTGCTCGCCTTCCTCGTCGCCGGCCTCGTCGTCGTCTTCATCGGCGAGGACCCGGTCGAGGCGGTCCGCCTGCTTCTCGTGGGCTCGCTCGGCTCGAGCTACGGCATCGGCTTCACGCTCTACTACGCCACCACCTTCGTCTTCACCGGCCTCTCGGTCGCCATCGCCTACCACGCCGGCCTCTTCAACATCGGCTCCGAGGGACAGGCGGCCCTCGGCGGCATCGGCGTCACCCTCGTCTGCCTCGCGGTCCCCTGGCCCTACTGGTGGCTCGCCCTCCCCTTCGCCATCCTCGGCGCCGGAGCCTTCGGCGCCGCCTGGGCCTTCCTCCCCGGCTACCTCCAGGCGAAGCGCGGCAGCCACGTGGTCATCACCACGATCATGTTCAACTTCATCGCCTCGGCGCTCGTCGTCTACCTCCTCGTCAACGTGCTGAAGGCGCCCGGCATGGCGCCCGAGACCCGCAACTTCCCCGAAGGCACCTTCCTGCCCTTCATGCACGAGATCCTCGCCGTCTTCGGCATCCGCATGTCGCGGACGCCGATGAACTTCACCGCGCTGCTCGCCCTCGCCGCCGCCTTCCTGACCTGGGTCCTCATCTGGCGCACCCGCCTCGGCTACGAGATGCGCGCCTTCGGCCATTCCGAGCCGGCGGCGGTCTATGCCGGCATCGACCCGGTCAGGATCACCATCGTCGCCATGCTGATCTCGGGCGCCATGGCCGGGATGATGGCCCTGAACGTCGTCATGGGCTTCCAGCACCGGCTGGTGCTCGACTACGTCGGCGGCGCGGGCTTCGTCGGCATCGCCGTCTCGCTCATGGGCCGCTCGCACCCGTTCGGCGTCGTGCTGGCCGCCATCCTCTTCGGCATCCTCTACCAGGGCGGGGCCGAGCTCGCCTTCGACATGCCGAGCATCAGCCGCGACATGATCGTCGTCATCCAGGCCCTCGTCATCCTCTTCACCGGCGCGCTCGAGAACCTGGTGCGGGCGCCGGTCGAGCGCGCCTTCCTGCGCCGGCGGCGGAAGGCGGCCTGATGGACTTCGCCACCGTCCTCCAGCTCGCCGGCTCGAGCCTCCGCCTCGCCACGCCGCTGCTGCTCGCCTGCCTCGCCGGCCTCTACTCCGAGCGGGCCGGCATCTTCGACATCGGCCTCGAGGGCAAGATGCTCGCCGCCGCCTTCGCCGCCGCCGCCTTCGCCGCGATCACCGGATCGGTCTGGATCGGCCTTCTCGCCGGCATCGCCGCCTCGAGCGCCCTCTCGCTCATCCACGGCGTCGCCTCGATCACGCTGAAGGGAAACCAGCTCATCTCCGGCGTCGCGATCAACTTCCTCGCCGCGGGCCTGACCGCGCTCGTCGGGCAGAACTGGTTCGGCCTCGGCGGGCAGACGCCCCAGCTCGGGCCCGGCCAGCGGTTCCTGGCGATCGAATGGCCGCTCGCCGACGCGCTGCTGCCGGTGCCGGTGATCGGCCCGATCTACCGGCACCTGATCTCGGGCCACAACATCCTCGTCTATCTCGCGCTCCTCGCGGTGCCGGCGACCTGGTGGATCCTCTACCGCACCCGCTTCGGCCTGCGCCTGCGCGCGGTCGGCGAGAACCCCGCCGCCGTCGACACCGCCGGCATCTCCGTCGTCCGCCTGCGCTACGCGGCGGTGATGATCGCGGGGCTCCTCTGCGGTATCGCCGGCGCCTACCTCTCGACCGGCATGGCCGCGGGCTTCGTGCGCGAGATGACGGCGGGCAAGGGGTTCATCGCGCTCGCCGCCCTCATCTTCGCCAAGTGGCGGCCCTGGCCGGCGCTCGGCGCGTGCCTCCTCTTCGGCGCGCTCGAGGCGATCGGCATCCGCTACCAGGCGATCACCATCCCCGGGCTCGGCGTCGTGCCGGTCCAGTTCATGCAGGCCCTGCCCTACATCCTGACCGTGGTCATCCTGGCCGGCTTCGTCGGCAAGGCGGTGCCGCCGAGGGCCGGCGGCCGCCCCTACGTCAAGGAACGCTGATGCAGACGCTCGACATCATCCGCCGCCGCTGCGGCAACGCACCCGTCACCCTCGGCCTGGTGCTGGGCTCCGGCCTCGGCCACCTGACCGACGCGGTCGCCGGGGTCGCTATCGACTATGCCGACCTGCCGGGCTTCCCGCAGGCCGGCGTCTCCGGCCACCGGCCGCGCCTCGTCGTCGGCGAGCTCGAGGGCGTGCGCGTCGCCGTCTTCGGCGGCCGGGCGCACTACTACGAGACCGGCGACCCCGCCGCCATGCGCGGGCCGCTCGAGGCGCTGCGCGGGCTCGGCGCCGACACGCTCCTCCTCACCAACGCCGCCGGATCGTTCCGCACCGACCTGCCGCCGGGCGAGCTCATGCTGCTGGCCGACCACCTGAACTTCTCCGGGCGGAACCCGCTCATCGGCGAGCCGAGCGAGGCGCGCTTCGTCAACATGACCGAGGCCTACGACCGCCCGCTCCGGGCGGATCTCGCGCGCGCCGCGGCGGCCGAGGGCATCCGGCTCGAGGAGGGCGTCTACGCCTGGTACTCCGGTCCCTCCTTCGAGACGCCGGCCGAGATCCGCGCGCTCCGCACGCTCGGCGCCGACGCGGTCGGCATGTCGACCGTCCCGGAGGTGATCCTCGCCCGCTTCCTCGGGCTGCGGGTCGCGGCGATCTCGGTCATCACCAACATGGCCGCCGGCCTCAGCGACGAGGCGATCAGCCACGAGCACACCAAGGCCATGGCCCCGCTCGGGGCGGCCAAGCTCGAGCGCCTGCTGCGGCGCTTTCTCGCGGCGTCCGCCCGCTGAGAGGAAACCCATCCCCCTTCGCCGCGTTGGGAGCTGCAGGCGCATGTGACGCCGGCCACCCTGCAGGGAAGGAGCCCAGACCAATGCCTCTGCAATCGCTCGACGATCTCTTCGTGCATTTCCTGCGCGACATGTACTACGCCGAGAAGCAAATCGTGAAGGCGCTGCCCCGCATGGCGCGCAAGGCCGAGTCCGACAAGCTGCGCGAGGCCCTCGAGCATCACCTCGAGGAGAGCCAGGAGCATGTCGCGAACCTCGAGAAGGTCTTCGAGCTCCTCGACCTCAAGCCGCGCGGGGTGACCTGCGAGGCGATGGACGGCATCCTCGACGAGGGCAAGGAGATGATGAGCGACGCCAGGGACGCCGAGACCCGCGACGCCGGCATGATCGCCTCGGCGCAGGCGGTCGAGCATTACGAGATCACCCGCTACGGCACCCTGATCGCCTGGGCCACCCAGCTCGGCAAGGACGACGTCCTGCCCCTGCTCCGGTCGAACCTCGACCAGGAGTATGCCGCCGACCGGAAACTCAGCGAGCTCGCCGAGAAGGGGCTGAACCGGAAGGCCGCCTGACCGGCGGCGCCGGACGGGGCCGTGCCGCAATGAAGTAACAGGTTGCGGCGCGGCGCTTTTCGGCGGGGATCGCGCTGGCCTCCGGTCCGACCATCCACTAGGGTTGTCGATCGAGGCTCCCGCGGTCCCCGGTCCATGCAGATCTATCTCCCCATCGCCGAAGTTTCGGTCAACAGCCTGCTTCTCCTGCTGATCGGGGCGATGGTCGGCCTCCTGTCGGGGATGTTCGGGGTCGGCGGCGGCTTCATCCTGACGCCGCTCCTCTTCTTCATCGGCATCCCGCCGGCGGTGGCTGTGGCCTCGGCCGCCAACCAGATCGCCGGCTCCTCCTTCTCGGCCTTCCTCGCGCACCTGCAGCGCCGGACCGTCGACTTCAGGATGGGGACCATCATGCTGGCCGGGGGCCTGCTCGGCTCCACCCTCGGCGTGGCGATCTTCACCCGGCTCCGGACCCTCGGCCAGTTCGACCTGGTCGTGAGCCTGCTCTATGTCGTCATGCTCGGCACGATCGGCACGCTGATGCTCGCCGAGAGCGTGCGGGCGCTGCGCCGCCGCAACGATCCGAACGCCGTCCTGGTGCGGCGCCGGCGGCACACCTGGGCGCACGGGCTGCCGCTCAAGATGCGCTTCCACACCTCCAAGCTCTACGTGAGCGCGATCCCGCCCTTCGTGATCGGCGCCGTCGTCGGCATCCTCGGGGCGGTGATGGGGGTGGGCGGCGGCTTCATCATGATCCCGGCGATGATCTACATCATCGGCATGCCGACCAAGGTCGTGGTCGGAACCTCGGTCTTCCAGTTCCTCTTCGTCACCGGCTTCACCGCGGTGATGCACGCGACCCAGAGCGGAACGGTCGACGTGATGCTGGCGCTCATCCTGCTCGTCGGCGGGGTGATCGGCGCCCAGGTCGGGGTCGGGCTCGCCGCCAGGCTGCGGGCCGAGCAGCTGCGCATCCTGCTGGCGCTCCTCGTCGTCGCGGTGTGCCTCAAGCTCTTCGCCGATCTGGTGATCGAGCCCGAGGAGCTCTTCTCGCTCACCGTCTCATGATCCGGCTGGCGGCGGTCCTGCTGGCGCTCGTGCTCACCGCCCCGCTGCCTGCGCAGGAAAGCGTGGTCACCGGGGTCTCCACCGAGAACATCGGCCTCAACGCCACCTTCGACGGCTCCGACCTCTTCGTCTTCGGCGCCATCCGGCGCGACGCGCCGATCCCGCCGGAGGCGGATCCGATCGACGTCGTCATCACCATCAAGGGCCCGCCGCGCAACGTGCGGGTCCGCCACAAGGAGCGCCGGCTCGGCATCTGGATGAACACCGAGTCGCTTCCCGTCCGCCAGGTGCCGAGCTTCTACGCCATCGCGACGACCCGGCCGCTCGAGGAGACCCTGAGCGAGACCGAGCGGCTGCGCTACCAGATCGGCATGGACGAGGCGGTGCGCCGGGTGGGCGGCCACGACACCATCGAGGACACCACCGTCTATACCGACGCGCTGGTGCGGCTGAAGGAGCGCAGCGGCAGCTACCAGCAGCGGGACGGCGCGGTCCTCGTCGCCGAGGAGACCCTCTTCCAGACCAGCTTCCACATGCCGGCCAACCTCACCGAGGGGAACTACATCGCGCAGTTCTTCCTGGTGCGGGACCGCGAGGTCATCTCCTCCGGCACCTCGGTCATCCGCGTGGCGAAGACCGGCATCGAGCGGTGGCTCTACAACCTGTCGCGCAACCGCCCGCTGCTCTACGGCCTCGCCTCCGTCGCCGCCGCCCTCGCCGCTGGCTGGCTCGCCGCCGAAGCCTTCCGCCTCGCCCGCCGTTAACGAATCGATCCCGACCCTTTCAGGTGCAATACGCGTTCCATACGCATTCCACATGCGTTCCAGATCGAACAAATCCCCGCAAACCTTTGCCCCAGAAAGATTCACCCGACACCCGCCGGCGCGCAGTCGCGGCTTCCCGTCCTACCGGGGAATCGCGCATGATGCCCCCAGCCGGCGAAGCGGCAGGAGACGGCGAGAGCACCATGACTGCGACCATCCCACCGCGTGGGCCGGATCCGCGCGCCCTGCTGCGGGCCTTTTTCGATGCGGCGGTCGCGGCGGCCGACCCCATGCGATGCGTGCCGGCGGCATTGCCGCCACGCCCGCCGGGGCGCGTTCTGGTGATCGGCGCCGGCAAGGCGTCCGCGCGCATGGCCGAGGCGGTCGAGTCGGCCTGGGGACCGTGCGAGGGGCTGGTCATCACCCGCTACGGCTATGCCCGGCCGACGCGCGGCATCGAGATCGTCGAGGCGGCCCACCCGGTTCCGGACGCGCGCGGGCTGGAGACGACCGCCCGCATCCTCGACCTCCTGCCGGGGCGGAGCGAGGACGACCTCGTCCTCGCGCTCATCTCGGGCGGCGGCTCGGCCCTGCTCGTGCAGCCGGCGCCGCCGCTCACGCTCGGGGAGAAGCAGGCCGTCAACGACGCCTTGCTCGCGTCCGGCGCCCCGATCGGCCAGATGAACATCGTGCGCAAGCATCTCAGCCGCGTGAAGGGCGGACAGCTCGCGGCGGCGGCCTGGCCGGCCAGGGTCCTCTCGCTCATGATCTCCGACGTCCCGGGCGACGACCCTGCCCTCATCGCCTCGGGGCCGACGGTCGGCGACGTCTCCACCCCCGAGGAGGCGCGCGCGATCCTCGAGCGCTGGCGCGTTCCCGTCCCGCCCTCGGTCGAGGCGGTCCTCGCCCGGCCGTCCGGCGTGCTCCCGCCCGACGCGCCGCGTCTCTCGCGCGTGGAGAACCGCGTCATCGCCGCCCCGTCGCAGTCGCTCGCCGCCGCGGCGGGGGTGGCCGAGGCCGCCGGATGCGACGTCCGCCTGCTCGGCGACGCCATCGAGGGCGAGGCGCGCGACGTCGCGGCGGCCCAGGCCGATCTCGCGCGGGCGGCGCAGGCCGGGAGCGGGCGTCCGCTGCTGCTGCTCTCCGGAGGAGAGTGCACCGTCACCCGCCGGGGCGACGGCCTTGGCGGACCGAACGCGGAATTCTGTCTCGCCCTCGCCCTCGCCCTCGGCGGCGCGCCGGGAATTCTCGGGCTCGCCTGTGACACCGACGGCGTCGACGGGGCGGCCGAGGTCGCCGGTGCGATCGTGACCCCCGACACGCTCGCCCGCGCGCACGCCCTCGGCCTCGATCCCGCCGCCGCCCTCGACCAAAACGACGCCCACAGCTTCTTCGCCGCGCTCGGCGACCAGGTCGTGACCGGCCCGACGCTGACCAACGTGAACGATTTCCGCGCCATCCTGGTGATGCCGTTGGGCATCTGAAGCCAAAGGCGCTCGCCGGGGACCGCGCCTTTGCCGCCCGCTTCGGCTCCCCGGCAGCGGGACGGGCGGCGGCAGCGAGGCGGTCCGCCGCAGGTGGCGCTGGACGCTCGCCGCGCTTTCGGGTTGCATGCCGGCGCAGCGATCGGGAGGCACGGATGCGCGACAGCTTGCCCCGGCTCTTCTACGGCGTAGGGCTGGCGCTGATGGCCGGGTGGATCCTCGTCCTGGCGCGGCCGATCATCCTGCCGGTGATGGCGAGCATCGTCGTCGCCTACGTGGTGCTCGGCATGGTGGAGCTCGTCGAGCGCATCCCCGGGCTCCGCCGGCTGCCCGCGGCGCTTCGCTACGGGCTGGCGGTGGCGGCGTGCCTCGCGGGCGTGGCGCTCATCCTCTGGCTCATCGTCACCAACTTCGGCCAGGTGGCGACGCTGATGCCGCGCTACCAGGAGCAGCTCCTGGCGATGATCCAGCGCGGGGCGATCGGGCTCGGCATCGACGACGAGCCGAACTGGGAGACGCTGCGGCGGGACGTGCTGCAGCATATCAACATGCAGCGGGTGGTGCTGGCCTCGGCGGCCTCGGTCGCCTCGATCGTCGGCAGCTTCACGGTGGTGCTGATCTATGCCGGCTTCCTCCTGGCCGAGAAGGGCGCCTTCGCGAACAAGATCGCGCTCCTCTCCGACGAGCCGGCCAAGGTCGCGCAGATCCAGGCGCTGATCCGCGACATCAACAGCCGCATCGGCACCTACCTGGTGATGAAGACGCTGGTGAACATCATGCTGGGCGTCTCCAGCTATGCGATCCTGCGCGGGTTCGGCATCGAGTTCGCCGCCTTCTGGGCGCTGCTGATCGGGCTCTTCAACTATGTGCCCTACTTCGGCGGGATCGTCGGGGTGGCGCTGCCGACGCTGCTCGCCATCCTGCAGTTCGGCGACTTCTGGCAGGTCTTCGTCTTCGTGCTGGCGATGTGCGTGCCGCAGGTCGCGCTCGGCAACTTCATCGAGCCCTGGCTGATGGGCAAGTCGCTCAACCTCAGCCCCTTCGTGATCCTCGTCGGGCTGGTCAGCTGGATGTCGATGTGGGGGATCGCCGGCGCCATCCTGTCGGTGCCGATCATGGCGATCCTCGTCATCATCTTCTCCGAGTTCGAGAGCACGCGGCCGATCGCGGTGTTGCTGTCGAAGAAGGGCGAGATCGAGTAACGCAAATGGTCAATGGCGGCCGAGGTCGGCGGGATCGAACTCGTAGTGGGCGCCGCAGAACTGGCAGTCGGCGGTCACCTTGCCCTCGGGCGTGGTCATGGCGGCGATCTCCTCGCGGGCGTAGATCGACAGCGAGCGGACGACCTTCTCCGGGCCGCAGGTGCAGCCGAAGCGCACCGGCTGCGCGGCATAGACCCGCGGGTCCTCCTCGCCGAAGAGGCGCAGGAGCAGCTGCTCGGCGCCAACGTGCGGGCCGATGAGCTCGGTCGCCTCGACGGTCTCGAGCAGCATGACCGCGCGGCGCCAGTTGTCGGCATCGGCCGCATCGAGCAGATCCTCGGCGGCGAGGAGGCCGTCGGGGCCGGTCGCCCCCTGCCGGGCGTGCAGCGAGGCCCGCGGCATGTGCTGCAGGAGGACGCCGCCGCCCCGCCAGTGCGCCGCGCCGCCCGGCTCCAGCGCCTCGCCCATGGCGAGCGCGAAGCGCGTCGGGAGCTGCTCGGACTGGGCGAAGTAGGTCTCGGCGCAATCGGCGAGCGACGCGCCGGCGATGGGCGTCATCCCCTGGTAGGGCATGGTGCCCCGGCCCTGGTCGATGAGGATGGCGAAGACGCCGGCGCCGAGGAGGTCGAAGGGGCGCGCGACCTCGTCCGGCAGCGCCTCGGGGTCGTAGCCGGCCCAGGCGCGCATGCGGGCGGGCGCCCCCTCCTCGCTCGGGCCGAAGTAGTCGGTGGCGATCAGGCGCACCGGCCCGTCGCCGCGGATCTGCAGGCTGAGCTTCCAGCGGAGCTTGATGGTCTGGCCGATCAGCGCGGTGATGAGCGCGGCCTCGGCGACGAGCGCCGCGACCGGCGCCGGATAGTCGTGCTGCCCGAGGATGGTCTCCAGCACCGCGTCGAGCCGCCCGACCCGCCCGCGGATGTCGGCACGGTCGAGCTGGAAGGGCAGGACGGTATCGTCCCAGGCGATGCGGCCGGCAAGGGTCATGGCGGTCTCCGATCTACCCGCGCCAGATAGGTGCT
>NZ_CALLYO010000350.1 GCF_937858865.1 uncultured Amaricoccus sp.
TCAAGCCGAAGGCCCAGGCCAGCGGCCCGACCGAGGGCTTCGACTACGGCGAGGGCGGCTACGACCCGACGAAAAGCAACGTCGGCTTCAACGCCACGACCGGACAGATCCAGATCGAGATCAAAGGCCTCGTCCCGCCGAAGAGCGACGAGGCGCAGCGCATCTGCCAGCAGGACCTGAACGAGGTCATCGCGGCCTTCGTCCAGGACAAGCCCTCGATCGAGCGCGGCCTTTTCGACCCGGAGGTGGTGCCGGAGGAGCTGACCCAGCTGCGCCTCGGCAAGATCATCAAGGACAAGTATCCTGAGCTGGACGACGAGGATCAGGAAGCGGTGCGCCAGCACGCCATCGCCGCCCTGAATCTCGCGCAGCAGGCCAAGGAGCCGTCTCTCGCCGGGATCGACGGCGAGGGCAGCGCCAACACCGCCTTCGTTGACGGGGTTCGCAAGTTCGCGATGGACGTCCGACAGCTCGACATCGACCTGATCGACCGGATCAACCCCTTTGGCGAGGCCTACGCGATCCTCGCCAAGGCGATGAGCGAGGAGAGCCTGAAGCAGGTCGCGGCGGTGATCGGCGCAAAGAAGGTCCAGATGACGATCGAGGAAGCGCGCGACCTGGCGAAGCGGGCGCTCCGCTTCAAGCAGGAGCGCGGCCGCTTGCCGTCGATCACCTCACCCGACGCCTGGGAGAAGCGCATGGCCGAGGGCGTCGCCTTCCTTCAGCGCGCACGGTCGGAGGCGACGGGTGTCTAAGTTCACCGACGAGGATGATGCCCTCCTCGCCGAGCTGGGCGTCGAGGCGGAGGTCAGGAAGGCCGGAAGCCGGACACCGCGAGAGGAGCGGATCATCGCCGGCTTCGAGGAGATCCAGCGGTTCGTCGAGGTGCACGGACACGCACCGCAGCACGGTGAAGACCGCGACATCTTCGAGCGCCTCTACGCGGTGCGCCTCGACCGCATCCGCGAGTTGGGAGAGTGTCGGGCGCTGGTGGAGCCGATGGACCGGCAAGGTCTCCTCACTGGCGGAGGGCCGGTGGCCGTCGGGGAAATCGACGACGACGATCTGCTGGCCCAGCTCGGCGTCGAGGAGTCCGGGACCGAGGTCGATGTCACGACGCTCCGCCATGTGCGCTCGTCTGAGGAAAAGCGCGCGGCCCAGGAGATCGCTAACCGACAGAGGTGCGAGGACTTCCAACACTTCCGACCGATCTTCGAGCGCGTGCAGGACGAACTCTCCTCAGGGCTCCGCCAGACGCGTCGCTTCGAGCGCAAGTCCGAGATCGCGGCCGGCCGCTTCTACGTCCTCGGCGGCCAGAAGGCCTACGTCGCGTCGATGGATGAGCCCTACATCAACGAGCACGGCTATACGGAGGCGCGGCTCCGGGTCATCTTCGACAACGGAACGGAAAGCAACCTGCTGATGCGATCGTTCCAGAAGGCCCTGCAGCAGGACCCTGCCGGCCGGCGGATCGTCGAGCCCTCCGCAGGCCCTCTCTTCGCCGACAAGAGCGAGGAGGGCGACGAGCCGAGCGGGGTCGTCTACGTCCTGCGCAGCAAGTCGGACAACCCGATCGTCGCCGCCAACCGTGCAATTCTTCACAAGATCGGCGTGACGGGCGGCGACGTGCCCCGTCGCATCGCGAACGCCCGCCTCGACCCGACCTTCCTCATGGCCGACGTCGAGATTGTCGCCACCTACGAACTTTACAACATCGCCCGTAGCAAGCTTGAAGGCCTCATCCATCGCATCTTCGGTGCCGCTCGTCTCGATATCGAGATCAAGGATCGCCTCGGCAATCCGATCGTGCCACGAGAGTGGTTTCTCGTCCCCCTTTTCGTGATAGACGAGGCGATTGAGAAGATTCGGGATGGGACAATCACTGGCTACGCCTACGACCCCTCGACCGCTTCGCTTTCGCGTCGGACTGGCCCTGCGTGATGCCGCCTTGCTGGCAATCTCATCCGGCTTGTAGCGTCGTCCAGCACTACCGGCGTCGATCGGCTGGTCCGAGCCAAGAGACGGGCAAGAGAGCCCCCGGGTGCAGTCCAAGGGAGCCGGGGCCTCTCGGCCACGCCCGCGAGAAGCGGGATTAGGAAAGGTACAGGTGGATTCCGCCGCGGAAAGGAACTTCGGAAGTACCTCCCTCCACCCAATCCGCGCGGGATCGCAATCCCCGCATCTTGTGTCTCAGAGGGTCACTGCAGACTGAGCCCCCGACCCAACGGCCGGAGACGGATCTGCAGCTCCGCCATCTCCTCGGGAGAAAGCGTCCCGCCAACCCGTGCCAGGCACGCCAGGAAGTCGTCCTGGCGTGGCTGGCCGAAGGCCAGGCGATAGATCGCGAGCGAGCGCTTCAGCCAGCCGAGCCGGGTGCTTTCGCGGCTGCGGGATTTCGGCGTCTGCCCCTGCGCCTGGGCGGTGGCGGCGGCATGATCGAAGCGTTGGCGCGGACGTGCTCGGGGATCAACGGCACCCCACTGAGCAGGAGTTCGAACCTATCGAGCTTCCTACGGGCCCGGACTTGAGATTTGCGCCTCGGGCTTGGCGGCCATTGGCGCAGACCCATGGCGCTCGGAGGTTTGGTTCCCCAAGCGGTCGTCGGGTGAGCTTCTGACCTGCTCCCCTCCGGTCCCTCGATCATTGCGAGAGCCCTTGGGTTTGATAGCGGGTCTCTGTCGCCGACGGTAGCGGCCGGCCGGCGGAGCGGTTGGGGTGGCGGAGACGGCCGGCGGCGGGGTCTTTGCGAACGGCGTCCGGGGTCAAGCCGCCATGGGCCGAGTGCGGCCTGACGAGGTTGTAGTCGAGCCGCCAGCGCTCGATGACGGCGCGGGCCTCGGCGAGGGTGGCGAAGACCTCCTCATTGAGGCATTCGTCGCGCAGCCGGCCGTTGAAGCTCTCGACGAAGCCGTTCTGCTGCGGCTTGCCCGGCGCGATATAGTGCCAGGCGATGCCGGTGCGGTTGGTCCATTCGAGGACGGCCCGGCTGGTCATCTCGGTGCCGTTGTCGCTGACGATGACGGCGGGCCTGCCGCGGCGGGCGACGAGCGCGTCGAGCTCGCGCACCAGGCGCCTGCCGCCGATCGAGGTGTCGACGACCAGGGCCAGCGCCTCGCGGGTGAAGTCGTCGACGATGGCGAGGATGCGGAAGCGGCGCCCCCAGTCGAGGGCGTCGGAGACGAAGTCGAGGCTCCAGCGCTGGTTCGGCCCGTCCGGCAGCGCCATCGGTGCGCGCGTCCCGGTCGCGCGCTTGCGACCACGGCGGCGGCGCACGGCCAGCCCCTCCTCGGAATAGAGCCGGTAGAGCTTCTTCCGGTTCATGGTGATACCTTCCTGTTCGAGGAGGATGCCGAGCCGCCGGTAGCCGAAGCGGCGTCGTTCCGCCGCCAGGCTCCGCAGCCGCTCGCGTACGTCGCCGTCGCCCGGATCGGGATCGTGGCGCACGGTCTTGGGATCGATCCGGACCAGCTCGCAGGCGCGCCGCTGGGAGATGCCGCGCTCGGCCATCAGGCGGAGCACGGCCTCCCGGCGCGCCGCGAGCCCGGTCAGTTTTTTCCCAAGAGATCCTTCAACGCCGCCACGTCCAGCATCGACTCGGCCAGGAGCTTCTTCAGCCGCCGGTTCTCGTCCCCGAGCGCTTTCAGTTTCTGCGCGTCCGAAACCTCGAGCCCGCCATACTTCGCCTTCCACCGATAGAAGGTCTGCGGGCTGATCCCGTGCCGGCGACAGACCTCGTCGGTCGTCCCGCCCGCTTCCTGCTCGCGCAGCACGCCGATGATCTGCGCTTCCGTAAACCTGCTCTTCCTCACGTCCGTCTCCTTCGGCTCACTCAAATCGAGGGATCAGGAAGGGGGCAGGTCACTTCGCCTTCTTGCGTTGGGCCCGTGCCGAGGTTTGTCAGGTTCCCCGGCGCGCAGGAATTGCGTCCGTCCGGAAAATGAGCGGGTCTTGACGGCCGTCGCTGACTGAGTCTGCATATTTCGATGAATGTCGAAACAGCAGCCCGCCAGCTCGAAGCCCTCGGACGACCGACACGGCTCCGCGTCTATCGCATCCTCGTCCGCGCCGGGAACGAAGGTCTTCCCGTCGGCCGCCTGCAGGCGCGCGTCGGCATCGCCGCATCGACGCTCTCCCACCACCTCAAGCGCCTGATCGACGCCGGCCTCGTCAGCCAGGAGCGTCAAGCGACCACCCTGCTCTGCCGGGCAAACTATCCGGCGATGAACGCCCTGCTCGGATTCCTCGCCGACGAGTGCTGCGCCGACGCGGGCCTCGATGATGAGGCCACGGAGACTGCCGCCTGATTTTTCGTGCCGGATAGTTCGGTAAACCCGGAATAATGGAAGGAAACAAGATGACCATCGAAGCGCTCCCGGTCGTTGTCATCGGCGCCGGCCCGGTGGGCCTGGCCGCGGCGGCGCGGCTCCTCGAGCGGGGTCTCGCGCCGCTCGTCCTCGAGCAAGGACCGAGCGTGGGCTCGGCCGTCTCTGCCTGGGGACATGTCCGGCTCTTCTCCCCCTGGAGGTTCAACATCGACGCCGCGGCGCGCGGCCTGCTCGAGGAGACCGGATGGCAGGCGCCGGCGCCCGAACAGGTTCCCACCGGACACGACCTGATTCGCGACTATCTCGCGCCGCTGGCCGACCATCCTGCGCTCGCGTCCAGCATTGTCCTTGGGGCGCGCGTGACCGCGGTGACCCGCCGAGGGCTCGACAAGCTTGGGTCGTCGGACCGGGCGGCGGCGCCCCTCGTGGTTCTCTGGCATGACGCGGAAGGTCGCGAGCACCGCACCGAAGCCCGGGCCGTCCTCGACGCCTCGGGGACCTGGGGATCGCCGAACCCGATGGGCGTCGATGGCCTGCCGGTGACCGGGGAGAAGCAGGCCGCGCACATCGCCTACGGGATCCCCGACGTGCTCGGCCGGGAGCGCGCCGGCTATGCCGGGCAACGCATCCTGGTCGTCGGTGGCGGACACTCGGCGATCAATGTCGCGCTCGACCTGCTGCGCCTTCAGGAGGAGGCTCCGGCGACCGAGGTGATCTGGGCCCTGCGGCGGGAGCGGATCGACAGGCTGCTCGGCGGCGGCCTCAACGATCAACTGCCGGAGCGGGGCGCCCTCGGCCTTGCGGCGACCCGGGCGATCGCGGCGGGTCGGATCGAGGTCCTGGCGCCGTTCGCGGCCGAGCGGATCGACACCGCCGCCGGCCG
>NZ_CALLYO010000351.1 GCF_937858865.1 uncultured Amaricoccus sp.
AGGTGATCCCAACGGCCGAGGACGTCGGCATCCGCATGTGCTGCCACCCCGACGACCCGCCCTTCCCGCTCCTCGGCCTGCCGCGCGTGGTCTCGACCGAGGCCGACTACCGCCTCCTCCTCGACGCCGTCCCGAGCCCGGCGAACGGCGTCACCCTCTGCGCCGGCTCGCTCGGCTCGCGCCCGGACAACGACCTCCCCGGCATGATGCGGCGCCTGGGCGACCGGGTGCACTTCCTGCACCTGCGCAACGTCACCCGGGAATCGGACGCCATCGCCGGCTCCTTCTACGAGGACGAGCACCTCAAGGGCGGCACCGACATGGTGGCGCTGATCGCGGCCGCGGTCGCCGAGGAGCGCCGCCGCGCCGCCGCCGGCCGGACCGACGTCTCGATCCCCTTCCGCCCCGACCATGGCCAGGACATCCTCGACGACCTGAAGCGCCAGGGCCAGCCCGGCTACCCCGCGATCGGCCGCCTCAAGGGCCTCGCCGAGCTTCGCGGCATCATGACCGCCCTGCAGCACCCGACCCTCGGCCTGGGCGCGTAACACTTTTTTAACACGACAATTTACATAGATATCAATTACTTACTTATAGTTTCGCGCGCGAAATCACTCATCGGAGCGTTCCGCGGCCCGCGCCGCCTTCACGGCGGCCCGGCGCGCCTTCTCCTCCAGCCGCCGCCGCACGGAGGCGGCCGTCGGCCGCGTCGGCCGCCGCGGCTTCGGCCGCTCTAGCGCCGCCAGCACCATCGCCCTCAGCTTCTCCCGCGCCTCGGCGCGGTTCATCGCCTGGCTGCGGTGGCGCTCGGCCGTGACGATGACGGCGCCGTCCGAGGTCCAGCGCCAGCCCGCCACCCGGCGCAGCCGCGCCTTCACCTCATCGGGAAGGCTCGGCGAACGGGCAGCCTCGAAGCGGAGCGCGACGGCGGTCGAGACCTTGTTGACCTTCTGCCCGCCCGGCCCCGAGGCGCGATGGAAGGTCTCGGTCAGCTCCCAATCCTGGAGCGCGATATCGTCGTTGATCCGCAGCATGGCGCACGCCCGGGGCAAAAGGAGAGGGGCCGCAACGCGTTGCGACCCCTCGATTCATGAGCTTGGAGGCTGGCCGGCAAGGCCAAAGCCGACGTGTCGGTCCCGTCCCGGGGGGCTGCCCCTCAGGCGATCCCTCCACGCGTAAACCCGGCCTCACGCTCCAAGGTCTCACTAGACATTGGACCACCTCCTTTCGCTGGTTTCGGTTGCCCCAATGGTGGCACCGCCGGCGCAAAAGGCAAGCGCAATCTCAGCCCCGCTGGGCGTAGTAGCCGAGGGCGGCGCGAAACGGCGCAAGCGCGAAGACGGCGATCCCGAACTTGACCAGGAAGTCGGCCGTCGCGAGCGACATCCAGAGCGGCGCCACCGGCCCGCGCCCGAGCAGCGGCAGCGCCTCGTTCGCCCAGGCGACGTCGACCCCCGGCGCGAGGAAGCTCAGCGAAGCCGAGAAGGCGATGCTGAAGAAGATGCAGGTATCGATCACGCTGCCCGCCACGCTCGCCACGAAGGGTGCGCGCCACCAGCTCCCCCGCCGCAGCCGGTTGAAGATCGCGACGTCGAGCAGTTGGCCGACCAGGAAGGCCGTCGCCGACCCCATGGCGACCCGCAGGCTGACCAGCGGCCCGAACGGCCCCTCGATCTGCGAGCCGACGAAGCTGCAGAGAAGGCCGACCACGAAGCCCGCCACCACCACCCGGCGGGCGGCGCGCGGCCCGTGCAGCCGGTTCATGATGTCGGTGACGAGGAAGGCGAAGGGATAGGTGAAGGCGCCCCAGGTCAGCCAGTTGCCCACCAGGAACTGGACGAGGATGTTCGAGGCGATGACGATCACCGCCATGGCGGCGACGCCGTGAAGGAGCGAGCGGGGCATCAGGCTTCCGTTTTGGCAAGGTCGCGGAGACTTGGCCGCCACGTCCGGGCGGCCCTGCCCCTTAGCGCGCCACTACCCTGCCCTGCAAGCCCGCCGAGATCAGGCGGTGAAGACCCGCTCCTGGTAGGAGGCCTGCGGGCGGACGCGCCACATGCTCTCGGGCTGGCGCTCGGCCATCGCCTCGGGCAGCTCGATCTCGTCGAAGCCGACCCGCCGCGCGGCGCGGAGCTGGTCGGCAACGAGCGGCCCCGCCGCCCGCAGCCGCCCGCCATAGCCCATGTCGCGCAGCCGCCGGGCGATCGAGAAGCCCCGCCCATCGGACATGGCGGGGAAGGCCACCCGGATCAGCGCCAGCCGGTCGAGCCAGGGGGCGAGGTCGGCCGGATCGCGGTCGTTCGGAAACTCGACCGCCAGCGGCTCCTCCGGCAGATCCTGCCCGCTCCAGAAGATGTCGAACGGATGCACCTCGCCGGTCCAGTCGTCCTCGGCGAAGCCCCGCTCGGTCACAAGAACGCTCATC
>NZ_CALLYO010000352.1 GCF_937858865.1 uncultured Amaricoccus sp.
TGCTGGGCGCGGGCCTGTGGGCCCGCGCCGGCGGGGCGCTCGCCGCCCCCGCACCCCCGGCACTGCTCTCCAGGTTTCTTGGAAGGAAGAAGAGGGGTGCGGCTCAGCGAGTGCCGTTCCAGGGCCGGGGGGCCGCGTCGCTGCGGCGGAGGCTGAGGGCGGGGCCGGCGGTTGGCGCGAGCGGCGCGGGCTCGGGGCGGGGGGCCTCCTCGAGGCGGAGGCTGTGGCTGGTGGTGGCGCGGCGCCAGCGCTCGATGGCGGCGCGGACGATCTCGCCGCGCTCGCGCGGGCGCTCGGCTTCGCCACGGGCGCCGGACTCGCTTTGCGGGATCGCCTCGCGCGGGAGGGTCGAGAAGGTGATGCGGGCGACGAGGGGGAGGCCCTCGCCGATGCCGATCGCCTCCTGGGCGCCGAGCGAGGGGACGAAGCCGAGGAGGTTGGCGGCGGCCTCGGAGACGGCCGAGCGCAGCAGGGCCTGGTCGGCGTCGTTGGTCATCCGCATGACGAAGAAGGTCGAGCATTGTGAGATGATCGTCGGGTCGAGCTCGGCCGGGCGCTGGGTGACGAGGCAGAGGTGGACGCCGTACTTGCGGCCCTCGCGGGCGATGCGCTTCAGCGCCCGGCGGGCGGGGGCGAAGCCGGCGAGCCGGTCGGCCGAGGCGTAGCGGTGCGCCTCCTCGCAGGCGAGCAGGATCGGGATGGCGCCGTCGCTCCAGAGCGCGAAGTCGAAGGCGAGGCGGGCGAGGACGCAGACGACGGCGTCGATCACCTCGTCGGGGAGGCTCGCGAGCTTCAGGATGGTGAGCGGCCGGTCGGAGTCGATGCTGAAGACCTGGTTCAGCACCTCGGCCATGGTGTCGCCGCCAAGGTTCGCCTGGCGGAACATGAACTCGTAGCGCGGGTCGTTGCGGATGGCGTCGATCCGGTTCATCAGCCGGTGGTGGCTCATCGCCGAGGAGCGGTTCTCGAGCTTGCCCATGCGTTCGTGGATGAGGCCGAGCAGGTCCTGCAGCTGGTAGGGGGCGGGCGTGTCGGCGGTGAAGCCGCTGTGCCGCGGGACCTGCCGCCGCTCGACCGAGACGCGCTCGGGGGCGCGTTCGGGGACGGCCTGGTACTTCGCCTTGGCGACCGGGATGAGCTCGGCGAGGATCTCGGCCTCCTCCGGCGCGGCGGGTTTGCCGCCGTAGAGGACGGCGAGGGTCTCCTCGAAGTTGAAGAGCCAGAACGGGAGGCGGAGGTTCTCGGCGCCGATGACATTGGCCCGCTCGCCGAAGGCGGCGCGGTATTCGTTGTGGACGTCGAGCAGGAGGACGCGCAGGTCGGGGCGCACTTCGGTCATCTTGGCGAGGATGGCGGCGACGGCGCTCGACTTGCCGACGCCGGTCGAGCCGACGACGGCGAAATGCTTGGCGAGCATCTGGTCGGTGTCGACGTAGGCCGGGATCGAGGGGTCCTGGCTAAGGTGGCCGAGGGTGATCGCGCGCGGGCTGGTGGCGGCGTAGATGAGGGTGAGCTCGCTGCTGCCGAGCATGCGGGCAGGGTCGCCGATCGCGGCGTATTCGCGCACGCCGCGGCGGAAGCGGGCGTTGCCCGCGGGGGTGCGCTCGATCTCGCCGAGCAGGTCGACGCGGGCGACGGTGCGCGAGCCGTCGATCTCCTCGGCGCGCAGGGTGACGTCGGAGATCATGCCGACGACGGTGGTTTCCTGGCCGGAGATGGCGACGAACTTGCCGACGGTGGGGCGGCCCTGGCCGCTCGGGAGCGGGGAGGCGAGGCCGATGCGGGCCTCCGAGCCCTCCACGGCGAGGACGCGGCCGAGCCAGCCCTCGCGCGCGTCGTCAGGCTGATTCGACATCCGGATTCTCCATGCTCGGGTGTTCTTCCTGCCACCGATTTCCTTGCTCGCGGGTAAATGCCGCGGTGAGGCGCGCACGCGGGGCGCGGGAATCATGCGGCCTCTGGCGGAGGGGAATTCCGTTCGTGTTGACAGTGACTTGGGCCGGCTGGAAGGAGGCTGGAAAGAGGCTGGAAAGCGGCCATACGATTTACCGCCGTGACCAGAGGTTGACGCGGGGTCGCGCGGGCGCGCGCGACAGGCGCGACGGGACCGAACCGTTCACCCGGATCAGAGACCGAAGTCGGCGAGGGCGAGGTAGCGGACCGGGTCGCCGGGGCGGATGGTGCGGGGGGCGTCGTCGAGCTCGACGAGGCCGGTCGACCAGGCGAGGCTGGAGATGCGGCCGGAGCCTTCCGAGGGG
>NZ_CALLYO010000353.1 GCF_937858865.1 uncultured Amaricoccus sp.
GCTGCGCCCGCAGGGAGTTCCGCAGGCTGTTGGCGTCGTATCCCTTGTCGGCGATGAGCCGTCTCGGCGCCGACCGGGTGGCCAGAAGGCTCGGTGCGGCGGAGATGTCGGCGCTGTTCCCGGGTGTGAGCAGAAGCGCGACGGCGCGCCCGCATCCGTCTGTCAGGGCATGGATTTTCGTGGTCGGACCGCCACGCGAGCGCCCGATGCCCTGAACCTTCGCCCCCCTTTTCCGCCCTGCGCCGAGCGATGCGCTCGGACGGCGGTCGAGTCGATGCTGATTTCCTCGCCGGGATCCGCTCGAGCGACCAGTTCGGCGAAGATCCGCCCCCAGAGCCCGCGGCGGCTCCAGCGGTTGAAGCGATTGTAGACGCTGGTCGGCGGGCCATAAGCAGCAGGGCAATCCTGCCACCGACAGCCCGATTGCAGCACATGCACGATCCCGCTGATCACGCGCCTATCATCGACCCGTCGCGCGCCGGGTTGGTTACACGGCAACAGCGGCTCATCGCCGACCAAGCCCGATCCGAAAGCCAGAATACGCCTGCCATCGTCCCTCCGGTTCATTTCCAGAAGGGAATCAGACACAACACGCTTCTTCAACCGCTTGATTGAGTTTTGACCCTAGACGCTCACGCCCGCTCACGCCGGCGGCGCCAGCGCCTCCACGATCAGCGCCATGGCGAGCATGCCGGGATCGTCCATGCCGTGGCTCTTCTCGGCGAAGATGCGGGCCCGCCCGACCGTCGCCGGCCGGTCGCGGAAATCGTCGAGCGCGCCCCGCACCGCCGCGCGGGCCACCTCGGCCGCCACGCCGGGGTCGGCGACGCCGTCGAGCGCCCGCGCCACCGCGTCGAGGCTGTCGAGCACCGTCTTGCCGCCGACCTCCGCCTTGCCGCGCGCGATCATCGCATCCCGCGCCGCCGCGACGAGGCCCGCCAGCTCGGCCGTCTCGATCTCCGTCCGGCCCTTCGCAGCCTTCGCCATCGCCATCAGCCCGGTGGCGAGCAGCGTCCCGTAGGAGGAGCCGGAGGACCTGGTGAAGGCCTGCGCGCAGCGCAGCAGCGCCTGCCCGAGGTCGTCCGGCAGCTCTGGCCCCGCCTCGGCGACGAGCGCCATGCCGCGGGTCATGGTGACCCCGAGATCCCCGTCGCCGAGCGCCCCGTCCGCCGCGTTCAGCCGGTCCGCCTCCCGGTCCATCGCCGCCCGGAGCCGCCCGATGGCGGCGGCCAGCGCCGCCCGGTCGATCGTCATCGGACGCTCCAGAAGGCGCAGTCGCAGGGCGCCCGGAGGTAGCCCTCGAGCTCCTCGTCGAGCCTGATCAGCGTGAAGGACACCCCGGCCATCTCCATCGAGGTCGCGTAGCGCCCGACCAGCGGCATGACGATCTCCGCCCCCGCCGCGTCGAGCCGCGCCTTCACCACACGGTAGAGAATGTAGAGCTCCTCCGGCGGCGTCGCCCCGAGGCTGTTGACCAGGATCGAGACCCGGTCGCCCCGCTCCACCGGCCGGTCGGCGAGCAGCCGGTCCATCAGCTCGCCCGCGATGGCGTCGGCGGGGCGCAGCTTGTCGCGCCAGACCCCAGGCTCGCCGTGGATCCCCATGCCCATCTCCATCTCGTCCTCGGCGATCTCGAAGGTCGGCCGCCCGGCCTGCGGCACGGTGCAGGGCGAGAGGGCGGCGCCGACCGAGCGGCAGGCGTCGGCCGCCTTCTGCGCCACGCGCGTCACGCCCTCGAGGTCGAGCCCGGCCTCGGCGGCGGCGCCGGCGATCTTGAAGGCATAGACCATCCCGGCGACGCCCCGCCGCTTCTCCCGCTCCTCCGGCCCGGCCGAGGCCACGTCGTCGGCGAGGAGCACGGTCGTGCAGCGGATGTCCTCGAACTCGACGAGATCCCCCGCCATGTCGAAGTTCATCACGTCGCCGCCATAGTTGCCGTAGAGCCTGAGCACCCCCGACCCCCGGTCGGCGGCGCGGATCGCGTCGGCCATCTGCTCGGCCGAGGGCGAGGCGAAGACGTCGCCGATGGCGCAGGCGTCGAGCAGCCCCGTCCCGACATAGCCGGTGAAGATCGGCAGATGCCCCGAGCCCCCGCCCGAGACGATCCCGACCTTGCCCTCCGGCCCCGGCGTCGCGCGGGCGACCACCCGGTGGCTGTCGCCGTGCAGGCGGTAGAACTCGGGATGCGCGGCGACGAGCCCGTCGAGCATCTCGTCCACATAGTCGGCGGGGCGGTTCAGGATCTTCTTCATCATGTCTCCGTTCCGGGCGAGGGTTGCAGTCCGGGCTCGGCGCGGACGCGCGGCCGGGCCCGGAGCCGCGGCCAGCTGCCGGCGTTCACCACCATCACGACGAGGAGCAGCGCCCCCCAGATCAGCTCGCGGGCGAAGTTCGACACCCCGAGCATGTTGAGCCCGGAGGAGAGGAACTGCATCGACAGGACCGCCAGCACCACCCCGACGACCCGCCCGTAGCCGCCATAGGGGTTGACGCCGCCGAGCACCGCGATCAGCACCGCCAGCAGCAGATAGGACGAGCCGTAGTCCGCCTTGGCCGAATTCGCCCGGCTCATCACCACCAGCCCGGCGATGGCGGCGAGGACCCCCGAGACGGCATAGACCCGGATGAGGAGGCGGGTGACGTCGACGCCGGCGAAATGCGCCGCCAGCGGGTTGGTGCCGTACATCTGCACCTTGAGCCCGAAGCCGGTGCGGGCCAGCACGAAGGCGAGCCCGCCGGCGAGGAGCGCGAAGAGAAGGAGCGGCACCGGCACGCCGGCGAGCGTCGCGTTGCCGAGCCAGGCGGCGGCCGCCGGGAAGCCCATCACCGCCGACCCGCCGGTCAGCGCGATGGCGATGCCGGTGAAGATGAGCCCCGAGCCGAGCGTCGCGAGGATCGCTGGCAGCCCGAAGACCGCGACCGCGACGCCGTTGAAGAGCCCGGCGACGAGCCCGATGCCCCCCGCCGCCGCGAGGGCGAGCGCCAGCCAGAGGACGGCGTCGGTCCCGGTCGTGCCGGTCGCGAAGCGGGTGAGGATCAGCGCCGCGACGATCGCCGAGAGGTTGGCGATGCCGACCACCGAGAGGTCGATGCCGCCCGTCAGCATGGTGATGGTCATGGCCAGCGCGAGGATGGCGAACTCGGGGAACTGGAACGCCATCGAGGTGACGTTCTGCACCGAGAGGAAGCGGTCGGGGGCGAGGAACGACATGCCGGCGAAGATCACCAGCGTGATGACGGCGAGGCGGCCCTCCGGCGCGGCGAGCAGGCGCTTCATGCTGCCCTCGCCGCGGCGCGCTTGGCCTGCCAGGCGGGCAGGCCGGTGCCGATCAGGATGAGGATGCCGATGGCGACCGACTGCCAGGTCGAGGGGATGCCGAGGACGATCAGCGAGTTCCTGACCAGCACGATCAGCGCCACCCCGAGCAGCGTGCCGGTCAGCGTCCCGTAGCCGCCGGCCAGCCGCGCGCCCCCGAGCACCACGGCGGCGATCACCGAGAGCTCGAGCCCGACGAGGTCGAACGGATTGGCCACCCGCGCCATCGAGGCATGGATGATCCCGGCCAGCCCCGCCATCGTCCCGACATAGACATAGACGAAGAACTGCGTCGCCCGGACCGGGATGCCGATGCGCCGCGCGCTCTCCATCGAGCCGCCCATGGCGAAGATCGCCCGCCCGAGCATCGTGCGGTAGAGGATCGTCCAGGTGACGACCACCACCCCGACGAGGAAGGCGAAGGCCCAGGGCAGCGAGTAGAAGGAGCCGTCGGCGTTCGTCCCCCGCACCATCATCAGCCGCGAGAAGTCGCGCATCCCCGGCGGCAGGTTGGAGATGAGCTTCGAGCCGACGAAGGTGAGCAGGAAGCCGCGGAAGATCGAGAGGGTGCCGAGGGTGACGATCAGCGTCGGCAGCCCGAAGCCGGCGATGAAGAGCCCGTTGAAGGCGCCGAGCAGCGCCCCGATCGCCATGGCGACGAGGAAGGCCGCCCACCAGGGCAGGCCCGGCGCCCAGTTCACCAGCAGGAGCGTCGTCGTGTACATGGCGAAGGCGGCGACGGCGGTGAAGCTCACGTCGATGCCGCCCGAGACCAGGACCAGCATCGCCCCCACCGCGAAGATGCCGAGCACGATCCCGCCGCGCAGCAGGTCGGTCAGCGTCGGCATGGAGAGAAAGCCCGGGTCGACGACGGCGGCGATGGCGCAGAAGGCGAGGATGACGCCGGCGACCAGGGTCTCGTTGCGGGTGAGGTCGAGCTTCATGAGGCGAGCCTGTGGGCGAGATCGGCCTCGCTCGTGGCGGTGCCGGGCAGGTCGTCGGTGATGCGCCCCTCCTTCATCACCAGGATGCGGTGGCAGGTGGCGAGGAGCTCGGGCAGGTCGTCGGAGATCACCACGACGCCGAGGCCGCGCCCGGCGAGGTCGCGGATGATGCCGTGGATCTCGGCCTTCGAGCCGACGTCCACCCCGACCGTCGGCCCGTTGAGCAGCAGCATCCTCGGCCCGCGCGCCAGCCAGCGGGCCAGCACCACCCGCTGCTGGTTGCCGCCCGAGAGCGAGCGGACCGGCGCCGCCGGGTCGGGCGCCTTGACCGCGAGGCGGCGCAGCCACTCCTCCGCCTCGCGCCAGAGGCCGGCGACGTCGAGGAGCGGCCCCTGCGCATGCGCCTCGAGCCGGCCGATGCCGACGTTGCGGAGGATCGACTGGGTGAGGAACAGCCCCTCGGTCAGCCGGTCCTCCGGGACGTAGCCGATCCCGGCCGCGGCGGCGGCGAGCGGGTCGCCGAGCGGCACCTCGCGGCCGTCGAGCGTGACGCGGCCCGCGTCCGGGGCGACGAGCCCGAAGAGCGCCTTGGCGAGCGGGGTGCGGCCCGAGCCGAGCAGGCCGGCGATGCCGAGCACCTCGCCGGCGTGGAGCTCGAAGCCGATGTCGGCGAAGGCGCCGGCCTTGGAGAGGCCGCGCACCTCGAGGAGCCGCGGCGCGCCGTCGGCGAGCGGCGAGGGCAGCGCCTCGGCCACGTCGCGCCCGGTCATGTGCCGGGCGAGCGAGGCGGCATCGAACTCGCCCGCCGGCCCCTCGGCGACCTTGCGGCCGTTCCTGAGCACCACGACGTGCTCGCAGACCTCCAGCACCTCGGCGAGCTTGTGGCTGACGAAGAGGACGGCGACCCCGTCGGCCTTCAGCCGGCGGATGATGCCGAGCAGCACCCGCACCTCCCGCTCGGTCAGCGCGGTCGTCGGCTCGTCCATGATGATGAGCCGGGCGTCCGAGGCGAGCGCGCGGCAGATGGCGACGAGCTGCTTGTGGGCGACCGAGAGCGTCTCGACGCGCGCGTCGAGCGGGATGTCGACCCCGACCCGCTCGAGGGTCCGCGCCGCGAGCGCCCGCACCCGCCCGCGGTCGACCAGCCGGTGGCCGGCGTGGAGCTCGGCGCTGAAGCCGATGTTCTCGGCCACCGAGAGGTTCGGGAAGAGCGAGAAGTCCTGGAAGATCACCATGATCCCCGCCCCCGCCGACTGGCGCGGGGTGAGCCGCGCGAAGCTCTCGCCGGCGACGGTGATGCTCGCCTCGTCCGGCTCCTCGGCGCCGGCGAGGATCTTGATCAGCGTCGACTTGCCGCTGCCGTTCTCGCCGGCCAGCGACACCGCCTCGCCCTCGCGGATCGCGAAGCCGACGCCGTCGAGGGCGCGGATCCCGGCGTAGGTCTTCGTCACGCCCCGCATGACGATGAGGGGCTCGTCCGCCGCCGTCATGGGCGGCCGCACCCCGCCGGCGTCAACCTTCCGTCAACGACCACCCATATGCTTTCCATACGCATTCCATATGCGTTCCATACGCGATTTTTGCAGCCTTTTCAGCGGCATGCGCCGGAACCGGGCGCCATCCCGCGATTCCGGCCCCGGAAGCGCTCCCGGGGCCGGCGGCGGGTCAGAAGGGATAGTCGGCCATATTGTCCTTGTCGACGTTCACCCAGGCCTGGCCGTAGATCACCTTGCCGTCGATCTTGACGTTCTCGTAGCCCTCGAGCCCGAGATCCATCCCGTCCGTCACCTCCTCGCCGCCCATCACCATGCTGGCGAGCTTGTTCATCGCGTAGCCGGCGAGCGAAGGATCCCAGAAGCCGATCCCGTCGACCGCGCCGGTCTCGAGATACTGCCCCGCGATCGAGGGCAGCGAGGTCCCGATCACGCAGGTCTGATCCTCGAGCCCCCGCTCCTCGATCGCGAGCCCGATCCCCGCCACGTCGGTCGAGGCAGACCCTTGGAATCCCTTGACATTCGGGAACGCCCGCAGCACCTCCTGCGCCTTGGCATAGGCGTTCTGCTGATCGTCGAAGGTCTCGTTCTTGTCCCCGACCAGCGTCATGTTCGGGTACTTCTCCTTCTGGTAGGCGATCGCCCCGTCGACCCACTGGTTATGCGTCTGCGAGGTCAGCGACCCGACGAAGACCGCATACTCGCCCTCGCCCCCCATGCACGTCGCCAGCCGCTCCATCAGGTTCGCCCCGAAGGCCTCGTTCTGGAACGCCTCGATGTCCCAGTTGGTATTCTGCTGTGCCGCCGCCTCGTGGGTGATGACGGTGATCCCCTGCCCCATCGCCTTGCCCAGCACCGGCTCCAGCGCCTCCGGCGACATCGGCACCACGGCGAGCGCGTTCACCCCCTGGGCGATCATGTCCTCGATCAGCGCCACCTGCTGCTGCGGATCCGCCTGCGCCGGCCCCACCAGGAAGGCGTCCGCCCCGGTATCGGCGGCGTACTGCTTCACCCCTTCCTCCATGCGGTTGAACCACTGGATGCCGGCGATCTTCACCACGGTCGCGATCTTCGGCTTGTCCTGGGCCACCAGCGGCGCCGCCAGCGCGGCGCCGGCCACGGCCGTGCAGGCGAGAAGCTTCAGTCCGGTCTTCATTGCAGGTCCTCCCGTCGGTCCCCGCATCCCGCGGGGTTGCTGATCTCAAGGCACTATAGGCGGAACGAGGCGCCTTTCCAGCACTGGAATCTCGCCGCCTCCTGGTGACAAATGGAGGAGATCCAACGCCCGCGAGGCCCCATGCACGTGACCCCCGGCGCCAGCAACTCGGCGCTCCCCGCCCTCTACCGCACCATGCGGCGCATCCGCAGCTTCGAGGAGCGGGTGGGCGAGCTCTTCGTCCGCGGGCAGACCGCCGGCTCGATGCTCCACCTCTCGATCGGCGAGGAGGCGGCAGCGGCCGGCGTCACCGCCGCCATGGGCCCGCGCGACACCTTCACCACCCACCACCGCGGCCACGGCATCTTCCTCGCCCGCGGCGCCGACCCCGCGCGGATGATGGCCGAGATCGCCGGCAAGGAGGCCGGCTACTGCCGCGGCAAGGGCGGCTCGATGCACATCGCCGACATGGGCCTCGGCCACCTCGGGGCCAACGCCATCGTCGGCGGCGGCATCCCGGCCGTCGTCGGCGCCGGGCTCTCGGCGCGCCACCACGGCACCGGCGCGATCAGCGTCGCCTTCTTCGGCGACGGCGCGACCGGGCAGGGCATCCTCTACGAGAGCATGAACATGGCGGCGCTCTGGGGCCTGCCCGTGCTCTTCGTCTGCATCAACAACCAGTACGGCATGGGGACGCGAATCGACCAGGCGACGGCCAACACCGCGCTGCACGAGCGCGCGCTCGCCTTCGGGCTCGAGGGGGCGACGGTCGACGGCGTCGACGTCGAGGCGGTCGCGGACGCCGCGCGTACGCTCGCCGACGCCGCGCGCGCCGGGCGGCCGGGCTTTCTCGCCGTCACCTGCTACCGCTTCTACGGCCATGCCCGGAAGGACAAGTCACCCTATCGCTCGCCGGAGGAGGAGGCCGAGGGCCGCGCCCGCGACCCGCTCGCCCGTGCCCGCGCCCGTCTCCTCGAGACCGGGCTCGCGACGGAGGCCGAGCTCGAAGCGCTCGACGCCGCGGCCGACGCCGAGATGGACGCGACGATCGACTTCGCCGTCGCCGCCGGCGAGCCGCCGCTCGCCTCGATGTTCCGCGACGTCTTCGACCCAGCCGAGCCCGAGCCGGAGCCGGTGCGGGCGCGGATCGACCGCGTGCTGGCGAGGGAGTGAGGCGATGATCGAGCTCACCTACCGCGACGCGCTGCGCCAGGCGCTTGCCGACGCCATGACCGAGGATCCCGACGTCGTCGTCCTCGGCGAGGAGGTCGGCCGCTACGGCGGGGCCTACGGCGTGACCAGGGACCTCATCCGCGACTTCGGTCCCGACCGCGTCATCGACACGCCGATCTCCGAGGCCGCCATCGTCGGCGCAGCGGTCGGCGCGGCGATGACCGGCCTCAGGCCCGTCGCCGAGCTCATGTACGTCGACTTCATCGGCATGACGATGGACCAGCTCGGCAACCAGGCGGCGAAGATCCGCTACATGTTCGGCGGCCAGACCGGCGTGCCGATGGTGCTGCGGACCCAGGGCGGCACCGGCCGCTCGGCCGGCGCCCAGCACAGCCAGAGCCTCGAGGCCTATGTGATGCATACGCCCGGCCTGCGGCTCGCCATGCCGGCGACGGTCGCGGACGCCTATCACCTGCTCCGCCAGGCCATCGCCTGCCCGGATCCGGTCGTCTTCATCGAGCACAAGGCGCTCTACACCATGAAGGAGACCGTCGATCTCGCCGCCGAGCCGCCACCCTGGGGCCGGGCCGCCGTGCGCCGGGAGGGCGGCGATCTCGTTATCGTCAGCTACTCGCGCCAGCTCTACCACGCCCTCGAAGCCGCGCGGCGGCTGGCGGAGCGGGGCATCGAGGCGACGGTGATCGACCTGCGCACGCTCAACCCCCTCGACTTCGACACCATCCGCGAGCGGGTCGAGGCGATCGGCCGGGCGATGGTGGTAAGCGAGGGCGCGATGACCGCGGGCGTTGCGGCCGAACTCTCCGCCCGCATCGCCGAGGAATGCTTCGACTTCCTCGAGGATCCGGTGGTGCGCGTCGCCGGCGAGGATATCCCGATCTCCGTCTCGACCGCGCTCGAAGCCGGCTCCGTGCCCGGCCCGGAGCTGATCGCCGGGACCGCCGCGCGGATGCTCGGGGGCCGGGCATGACGCGCACGCTGGCGCTGCCCCGGCTCGGCGAGACCATGGAGGAGGCGACGGTCGTGCGCTGGCTGGTCGCGCAGGGCGACGCCTTCCGCCGCGGCCAGGCGATCGTCGAGCTCGAGACCGACAAGACCGTCGTCGAATATCCCGCGCTCGGCGACGGCGTGCTGGTGGAGATCCTCGCCGGGGAGGGGGCACGCCTCCCGGTCGGGGCCGCCCTCGCCCGCGCCACCGTCGCCGACGAGGGGGACTGGACCGAAGGCGCGCCGGCCGGAGCCGCCGAGCCGCCCTCCCCTCCCCCCGTCGAGGCGCCGAGGCCCGCGCCGGCGGGAACCAGGCTCCGGGCGACACCAGTCGCGCGCCGGCTGGCGCGGCAAGCGGGGCTTTCGCTCGACACCATCGCCGGCACCGGCAGGTGCGGCCGGATCGAGCGTCGCGACGTGGAGCGGGCCGAGGGCGCGGAGCATGGTCCCGGCCCGCGCTTCTTCGACCTACCGGGCGGCCGCATGGCCTGCGACCTCGCCGGTCCCGGGTCCGGCGAGACGACGCTTCTCCTGCACGGCTTCGCCGGCGACCGCCGCACCTGGGCGGCGACGGCGGCGATCCTCGCCCGCGCGGGGTGTCGGATCGCGGCGCCCGACCTGCCGGCGCACGGCGAGACCGGTATCGAGGCCGAGGATCCCGCGGCGATCGAGGCCGCGCTCGCCGCGCTCGCCGCCGAGCTGCCCGGCCGGCTGCGGCTGGTCGGCCACTCGCTCGGGGCGGTCGCCGCGGTCGGCCTCGCGGGGCGGCTCGGGGAGCGGGTAACCGAGCTCGTTCTCGTCTGCCCGGCCGGCGCCGGGCGCGAGATCGACCAGGGCTTCGTCGCGGGAATGGCGGCGGCGCGCACCCCGGGCGAGCTCGCCCATCTGCTGCGCCGGCTCGGGCCGAGGGGAGGCTCGCTGTCGGACGCCGCCCTCGCGGCGATGGCCGGCGAGACGGCGCGCGGCCGCCTCGCGCGCCTGGTCGACGCCTTCGTCGGCCCGCTGGGGCAGCGCACGGATATCCTCCGCCCGCTGGCCGCGCTCGCGCGCCGCCTGCCGGTGCGCGCCGTCTTCGGTACCGCGGACCGGATCGTGCCGGCGACCCATGCGCTCGCCATGCCGCCCGAGGTCGCGGTGCACTTCCTGCCGACCGGGCACATGCCGCAGTGGGACGCGCCGGCCGAGCTCGCGGCGCTCATCCTCGGGGGCAGGCCGCGCGGCTGACGGCCGGGGGCGCTGCCAAAAAGGCCGGGCGCGGGTGGCATTTGCCGTTCCATCCTCCGGCCCTTGGGCTATAACCGGCCAAAACCGCAGGGATGGGATGGCCCGGGCATGACCTCGCTCCGCCGGCAGCGCAACGTGAAGATCGTCGCGACACTCGGCCCGGCGTCGGATACCTACGAGATGATCCGGAGCCTGTTCCTCGCCGGCGCCGACGTCTTCCGGCTCAACATGAGCCACGGCACCCACGAGGACATCGCGCGCCGCCACGCGCTCGTCCGCCAGGTGGAGGCCGAGGTCGGCCGGCCGATCGGCATCCTCGCCGACCTGCAGGGGCCGAAGCTCAGGTGCGGCACCTTCGCCGCCGGTTCGGTGATGCTCGAGAAGGGGCAGCGGTTCCGCTTCGACCTCGACCCGGCCGAGGGCGACGCCAGCCGCGTCTGCCTGCCGCACCCGGAGATCTTCGCGGCGCTCGCGCCCGGCGCCACGCTGCTCGTCAACGACGGCAAGCTCCGGATGAGGGTCCTCGACTGTTCGCCCGGGCATGCCACGACCGAGGTGGTCGTCGGCGGCGAGATCTCGAACCGCAAGGGCGTCAACGTGCCCGACGTGGTGCTGCCGCTCGCGGCGCTCTCGCCCAAGGACCGGGGCGACCTCGAATTCGCCTGCAACCTCGGCATCGACTGGCTGGCGCTCTCCTTCGTGCAGCGGCCGAGCGACGTCTTCGAGGCGCGCGAGCTGGCCGACGGGCGGGCCGCTATCCTCTCCAAGATCGAGAAGCCGGCGGCGGTGAACGCCTTCGCCGAGATCCTCGAGGCTTCGGACGGGATCATGGTGGCGCGGGGCGATCTCGGGGTCGAGCTGCCGGTCCATCAGGTGCCGCCGATCCAGAAGCGGCTGACCCGCGCCTGCCGCGCCGCCGGCAAGCCGGTGATCGTGGCGACCCAGATGCTCGAGAGCATGATCTCCGCCCCCGTCCCGACCCGCGCCGAGGTCTCCGACGTCGCGACCGCGATCTACGAGGGCGTGGACGCGGTGATGCTCTCGGCTGAATCCGCCGCCGGCGACTATCCGGTGCAGGCGGTGACCACGATGAGCAACGTCGCCGAGGCGGTGGAGCAGGACGAGATCTATCGCCAGGTGATCGACGCACAGCATACCGCGGCCCACTCCGGCGTCTCCGACGCCATCACGGTCGCGGCACGCGAGGTGGCCGAGACGACGAAGGTCAAGGCGATCTGCTGCTTCAGCCACTCCGGCAAGACCGCGCTCCTCGCCGCGCGCGAGCGGCCGCGGGTGCCGATCATCGCGCTGACGCCGATGGTGGGCACCGCCCGGCGGCTGGCGCTCTCCTGGGGGCTGCACTGCGTGGTGGTGCCGGAGGTCGACCGCTTCAAGATGGCGGTGGTCAGTGCCGCCCGCGCCGCCCGCGAGGACGGCTTCGCCGCCGAGGACGACCGCATCGTCGTGACCGCCGGCATCCCGTTCGGCGTCTCCGGCTCGACCAACATCCTGCGCGTCGCCACCGCCAACGAGCGGGCGATCTACGAGGGCGGCGCCGAGGACTGAGGCGTGCCGCGAACCGGTCCGCACAGTGCGGGCTTCTGGCAACCTTCTGAAATCAATAAACAATATCCTGCGCGTTAACCACCTTTCAACCAAGGTTAATCCGTGGGGGCCTGTCGTCCTGACTCTTGCTTGACATACATACCAACCAGTCGGTATGTTATCTGCAACCAGAAGGAATCGCCCGGAATGCCGCCGCAGAAGGACGCCCGCACCAAGCTTCTCGACGCCGCGATGGCCGTGATCCGCGGCAAGGGCTTCGCCGCCACCTCGGTCGACGAGCTCTGCCAGACGGCCGGCGTCACCAAGGGCGCCTTCTTCCACCACTTCCGCTCCAAGGAGGAGCTCGGCGTCGCCGTGGCGAAGCATTTCGGCGAGATGGCGGCTGGCCTCTTCGCTACCGCGCCCTACCAGACGATGACGGACCCGCTCGACCGGCTCCTCGCCTACGTCGACTTCCGCACCGCGATCCTCGCGGGGGAGATCCCGGAATACACCTGCCTGCTCGGCACCATGGTGCAGGAGGCCTACGCCACCCATCCGGCGATCCGCGCGGCCTGCGAGCGCGAGATCACCGGCCATGCGCTGACGCTCGCGCCGGACATCGCGGCCCTCCTCGCCCGTCAGGGGCGGAGCGACATCGACCCCGCGGGGCTCGCTCTCCACATCCAGGGCGTGCTGCAGGGGGCCTTCATCCTCGCCAAGGCCACCGGCGATGCGCGGGTCGCCGCCGACAGCCTTGGCCATCTCCGCCGCTACCTCACATTGCTCTTCGAAACCCAACCGCAAAGGAAGGCGCTGCCATGAGCTATGTCGACGGATTCGTCCTGGCGGTCCCCACCGCCAACCGCGAGGCCTACCGCAAGTACGCCGCGGAGGCGCTCGTCATCTTCAAGGAGCACGGCGCGACCCGCTGCGTCGAATGCTGGGGCGACGAGGTGCCGGACGGCAAGGTTACCTCCTTCCCCATGGCGGTGAAGCGCAAGGACGACGAGACCGTGGTCTTCTCCTGGATCGAATGGCCCGACAAGGAGACCCGCGACACCGGCATGAAGAAGGTCATGGAAGACCCGCGCATGCCGCAGGACATGAAGGGCGCGCCCTTCGACGGCATGCGGATGGTCTACGGCGGCTTCACGCCCCTCGTCGACGTCTGAGAGTCCTCTGCGAAACGGCCCGGGCGCAGACCGGGCACGCGTGCCCAACCTGGCAACATACTGGAATATATGTATTTATCCGGACAGAGTAACCACTTGCTGACGAAGGTTAACGGCGCGGCGCCCCTTCTGCTGAGGTCTCTCTGAGGCCCGGCCGCCGCCCCGACGTCACCTGCGGCGGCGACCGCGAGCGTCGCCGGGATCGGCGGGCAAGGGAGGACGTGATGCAGACCGCAGAGTCCAGGGTCGTCATCGAGATGAGCATGTCCCTCGACGGGTTCGTCGCGGGGCCGGACGACGGAGAGGAGTTTCCCAACGGTCGCGACGGCATCAAGCATGTCTTCGGCTGGCTTTCGAACGCCCAGGAGGAGGGCGGCGCCAACAAGGCCGAGGTCGACCGGATGCATGCCCGGTCCGGCGCCTTCATCTTCGGGCGGCGGACCTACGACATCACCGGCGGCTGGGGCGGATCGCACCCGCTGACGGGCGTTCCGCTCTTCATCCTCACCCACCATCCGCCGGATCCCGAAACGGTCCCCAAGGGTCGCTCGAGGATCGTCTTCGTCACGGACGGCATCGAAAGCGCGGTAAGCCGGGCCAAGGCGGCGGCCGGCGGCAAGGACGTCCTGCTGTGCGGCGCGTCCCCCTGCCAGCAGGCATTGGATGCCGGCGTGGTCGACGAGGTGATGATCCACCTCGCGCCCAGCCTGATCGGCAGCGGCGTGCGCCTGTTCGAAGGGTTCAAGGGACCGATCGCCCTGGAAAAGCTGTCTGCGACCGACGGCCCGCTCGCGACCCACATCCGCTACCGCGTCATCAAGGACTGACGGCTGCCGAAGGAGGACAGCATGCAGAAGATCACCCCCCATCTCTGGTACGACAGCGATGCCGAGACCGCGGCGCGCACCTATGTCGACCTCGTTGCCGGCTCCGCCATCGGCTCGGTCGTGCGCTACCCGGAAGCCGGGCGCGAGATCCACGGCCGCGAGCCCGGCAGCGTGATGACCGTCGAGTTCCGCCTCGGCGACACCGGTCTGATCGCGCTGAATGGCGGCCCGCTTTTCCAGTTCACCCACGCCGGTTCGCTCTTCGTCACCCTCGAGGACAGGGCGGCCGTCGACCGCCTGTGGGAGGGCCTGATCGAGGGCGGCCGCGAGCTCATGCCGCTCGACCGCTACGAGTGGGGCGAGCACTATGGCTGGCTGGCCGACCGCTGGGGGCTGAGCTGGCAGGTCTGCCTCGGCAGCCGCGCCGCGGCCGGGCGCACCATCACCCCGAGCCTCCTCTTCGGCGGCGAGGCCGCCGGCCGGGCGCAGGAGGCGATCGACCTCTACGCCTCCGCGCTCGGTGCGAGACTCGAGAGCGTCATGCGCCACGACGGCAGCGGCAGGGACCCCGCCGGAGGCGTCCGGCACGCGCGGCTCACGATCGACGGCCAGCCCCTCACCATCATGGAGAGCGTCACCTCGGAGGCTCCCTTCACCGAGGCCTTCTCGCTGCTCGTCAACTGCGAGGACCAGGCCGAGATCGACCGCCTCTGGTCGGCGCTCTCGGCGGTGCCCGAGGCAGAGGCCTGCGGCTGGCTGAAGGACCGCTTCGGGGTCTCCTGGCAGATCGCCCCGCGGGCGCTCGGGGAGATGATGACCTCGGGCGACCGCGCCGGCGTCGAGCGCCTCACCGCCGCCTTCATGAAGATGAAGAAGCTCGACCTCGCGACACTCGAGCGCGCCTTCGCCGGGGCGGCCGTCGTCGACAGCTAGCGGGGCCGGAGGGGCCCGCGCCCGCACCACCTGAAAGGAGAGAGATCATGTCCGTCACCCCCTGCCTCTGGTTCAACGGCAACGCCGAGGAGGCCGTGAACTTCTACGTCTCGCTGATCCCGAACTCGCGGATCGTGTCCGTCGCGCGCAACACAGAGGCGACCGGCAACCCCGGCACCGTCCTCCTCATCGTCTTCGAACTCGACGGCCGCAGCTATCAGGCGCTGAACGGCGGGATGGATTTCCCCTTCACCGAGGCGGTCTCGCTCTCGGTCGCCTGCGACAGCCAGGAGGAGATCGACCGGATATGGGCGCGCCTCGCCGAGGGCGGCAGGGAAGTGAAGTGCGGCTGGGTCAAGGACCGCTTCGGCCTGCCGTGGCAGGTCGCGCCGCGCCGGATCCCGGAATGGATCTCGGGCGACCCGGCGGCGGCCGACCGGGTGATGACCGAGGTGATGCGGATGGTGAAGCTCGACATCGCGACGCTCGAGCGGGCCTGGCGCGGCGAGGCGGCGCACGCCTGAGAGGCGCTTGCCTTCGAGGCACGGGAAGCCTATAAGCCCGCGCTCCACCGACGTGCCCGGCGAACACGGGCTGCCGCGGCGCGTCCGAACCTCTTGAAGGAGAGCGAAATGCCCAAGATGAAGACCAAGTCGGGCGCCAAGAAGCGCTTCAAGGTCACGGCCACCGGCCGCATCCTCGTCGCCCAGGCCGGCAAGCGGCACGGGATGATCAAGCGGTCGACCAAGTTCATCCGCCAGGCCCGCGGCACCACGACCCTCTCGGCCCCGGACGAGAAGATCGTGAAGTCCTACATGCCCTACGCGCGCTGAGGAGGCCCGAGAGATGTCCCGAGTCACCGCTGGTCCGGCGAGCCACGCCCGCCACCGCAAGATCATCAAGCAGGCCAAGGGCTACTACGGCGCCCGCTCCACCAACTACCGCACCGCCAAGCAGGCCGTCGACAAGGCGCTGCAGTATGCGACGCGCGACCGCAAGGTGCGCAAGCGGCAGTTCCGGGCGCTGTGGATCCAGCGCATCAACGCCGCCGTGCGCGAGCACGACGCGAACCTCACCTACTCGCGGCTGATCGACGGCATGAACAAGGCCGGCATCGAGGTCGACCGCAAGGTGCTCGCCGACCTCGCGGTGCGCGAGCCGGCCGCCTTCGGCGCCATCGTCGACCAGGCGAAGGCCGCGCTGGCCTGATCCCCTGGCCTGATCCCCGCCGGGGCCGGCGTCCGCGCCGGTCCCTCGCTTGCAATCCCGGGCCCTTGTGGTAGGCGTCTGCCCGGATTTGGGGGCGAGACCTTGGACGACATCACCGGCCTGCGCGAGAAGTACCTGACCGCCATCGACGCCGCCGGCGACGAGGCCGGCCTCGAGGAGGTGCGGCTGGCGGCACTCGGCAAGAAGGGCGAGGTCTCGGCGCTGATGCGCGGCCTCGGCGCCATGTCGCCCGAGGAGCGGCAGACCGCCGGGCCGGCGCTGAACGCGCTCAAGGACGACCTCGCCGAGGCGATCGCCCAGGCCCGCGCCCGTCTCGCCGACGCCGCGCTCGACGCGCGGGTCGCCGGCGAGTGGGCCGACGTGACGCTGCCGCCGCGCCCGACGGCGGAGGGCACCATCCACCCGGTCAGCCAGGTGATGGAAGAGATCACCGCGATCTTCGCCGACCTCGGCTTCGCCGTCGCCGAGGGGCCGGAGGTGGAGAGCGACTGGTACAATTTCGACGCGCTCAACATCCCGCCCGAGCATCCGGCGCGGCAGGAGCACGACACTTTCTACATGGCGCGCTCGGGCGGCGACAACCGCCCGCCGCACGTTCTGCGCACCCACACCTCGCCGGTGCAGATCCGCGCGATGGAGAGGGAGGGCGTGCCGATCCGGGTCATCGCGCCGGGGCGGGTCTACCGCGCCGACTACGACCAGACGCACACGCCGATGTTCCACCAGGTCGAAGGCCTCGCCATCGACCGCGACATCTCGATGGCGAACCTCAAGTGGGTTCTCGAGGAGTTCTGCCGGGCGTTCTTCGAGGTGGACGGCGTCGAGCTCAAGTTCCGCGCCTCGCACTTCCCCTTCACCGAGCCCTCGGCCGAGGTCGACATCCGCTGCTCCTTCGCCGGCGGCCAGCTCCGGATCGGCGAAGGCGACGACTGGCTCGAGATCCTCGGCTCCGGCATGGTGCACCCCAAGGTGCTGGCCGCCGCCGGCGTCGATCCGGAGGAGTGGCAGGGCTTCGCCTTCGGCATGGGCATCGACCGGCTGGCAATGCTCAAGTACGGCATCCCCGACCTCCGCAGCTTCTTCGACAGCGATCTGCGCTGGCTCCGCCACTACGGCTTCCTGCCGCTCGACGTTCCGACGCTCCCGGGCGGCATCAGCCGCTAGGCGCGCCGCGCGCCGGCACGGCGGGCTGGCGCGCGGCTCACTCGCCGCGGCGGACGTCGAGCACGGTCAGCCGGCGCTCCTCGCCCTCGCGGGTCTCCCAGCCGATCGAGGCGCCGGACCGCAGGCCGATTAGCGCGGCGCCGATCGGGGTCAGCACCGAGACGCGGCCGGCGGCGATGTTGGCGTCGGCCGGCAGCACGATCGTCACGGTCTGCTCGCGGCCGGTCACCTCGTCGCGGAAGCGCACGGCGGAGCCGATGTTCACGACGTCCCCCGGCATCTCCGCCGAGGGCAGAACGGTGGCGCGCGCAACCTCGCGCATCAGCCGGTCGCCGAGTTCCGCCGCCGGGCCGCGCATCGCGGTGGCGGCCAGCGACTCGAGGCGCTCGCTGTAAGCCGCGTCGAGCACGATCGGCGGCTCGGGCGGCGTGGTCGCGACATGGGACATGGAAACTCCTCCTGGCAATTCCTTCCGCCTCTCCGGGCGGGCATGATGTCTTGGATGGTCGGCCCGGGCGCGGCCCGGGCGTGCACGGACCTCAGCGCGCCCGGGTAATCGGGCGGATCAGGAGCGGCCTTGCCGAAGCGCAGCCGCAGATGTCGCGGTTCTCGTGCATGGTTTAGAGCTAGGGAGCCGCCCGGCCCGCGTCAAGCCTCACGTCTCGAGCGCCGGCGGAAGCTCGGCCGGCCGCGCCGCCGGCTCCTCGAAGAGCCGTTCGACGTCGAAGGTCGAGCAGCGCCCGATGCTGTCGAAATGCTCGCGCAGCCAGAGGTCCGCCCAGCGCCGCCCGCGGTCGAAGAGCTCGCGCAGGTAGCCCCATTCGGCGTTGAGCTTGCTCGAGGCGGCGAGGTCCTGCACCTCCTCGTCGACGTGCACGAGATGGAGGTAGAGCTGGCCCGTGCCGGCCGCCTCGAGTTCCGGCGCCAGCGCCGAGGCCCGCCGCAGCAGCGCCAGCGTCCGCAGCTCCTTGACCAGGCTGGTGTTGAAGCTGATCTCGTTCGCCCGGTTGATGATGTCGCGCGCGGTCCGCGGCAGCGCCCGGCGGTGGATCGGGTTGATCTGCACGATGAGGATGTCGGGGCTCGCCGTGTTGGTGATCAGCGGATAGAGCGCGGGGTTGGCCGAGAAGCCGCCGTCCCAATAGGCCTCGCCGTCGATCTCGACCGCCTTGTACATCTGCGGGAGGCAGGCCGAGGCCAGCACCGTCTCGGCCGTGATCGCGCCGGTGTCGAAGACGCGCGGCAGCCCGGTCCGGACGTTGGTGGCGTTGATGTGGGTCGCGATCCCGCCCGGCGCGTTGACCCGGTCGAAGTCCACCCGCGCGACCAGGAGGTCGCGCAGCGGGTTGAGGTCGAGCGGGTTGAGCTCGTAGGGCGAGAAGAGCCGGCCGATCCCCTCCATCATCAGGTAGCCCGGCGAGCGGTCGAGGCTGTAGCGGCCGGCCATCCGGTCCCACCAGGTGCGCTGCGCCGGCGAGAAGCGCGCCGCGTCGCTGACCGCCTTCCAGAAGGCTGCGAGCGCCGCCCGCGCGCCTTCCCGCCCGCCGGCGGCGAAGCCGTCCGCCAGGACCACCGCGTTCATCGCGCCGGCGCTGGTGCCGCTGGTCTCGACGATCGCGATGCGCTCGTCCTCGAGCAGCCGGTCGAGCACGCCCCAGGTCAGCGCGCCGTGCGAGCCGCCGCCCTGCAGCGCCAGATTGAGCGGCTTGGCGGGCGCCGCAGGCTTTCCCATGCGAGTCTCCGAGATGCTTCCGGCCGCGTCGGGCGGGCGGGGCAGGATAGCGGCGCCGGGGACCGGTTGCCAAGACCGGCCGGCCGGGGCAGGCTCGCGTCCGTGAAGCATCGGGGAGGAGGATGACGTCATGGCCTTCATGCTCAAGATCCGCTGGGAGATCTCGCCCGGCAAGGTCGCGGACTTCCAGCGCAACCAGCAGGCGCTCGCCCACGTGATGCTGGAGCACCCCGGGGTCATCGCCTACCATGCGGAATATCCGGCCGAGGGGGTCAGCGAATGGGTCGAGATCTATGCGACCGACGCCGCCTTCCGGGCGCATCTCGAGAATTCCAAGGGCAAGGCCCCGCTCGCGGCGCTGGTCGGCGATTGCGACAGGATCGTCTGCCGCTGCTTCGGCGAGCCGGACGCCGCCTCGCGCGAGATCCTCAAGGGCTTCGGCACCAGCTACCATGCGACCGCTCCGGAGGCCTTCGTCCTCAACCCGCGGGCCGACCGGGACTCGCCCGTCTGACATGCCGGGCACGGGGTGGGCACGCGTGCCCACTTCGTCATGCCTTTGTTTTCGCTTGACTATCAAATTTTTGTTAACCGGATCGCAAGCATCGTTAACGTGCCCGGGCGCGGTTCGGCCGGGGCCTCGGCCCGGTTTTCGGGGCTTTTCCTCGGTGCCGCCTTGGCCTAGATCGACGCGACCGCCGACTGCAGGACGCGCCCGATGAAGTTCACCCTCGCCTGGCTCAAGGAGCACCTCGAGACTTCCGCCACGCTCGAGGAGATCACCTTTGCGCTGACCGACCTCGGGCTCGAGGTCGAGGGCGTGACGAACCCGGCCGAGGCGCTCGCCGCCTTCACCGTCGGCGAGGTGCTCGAGGCCGTGCCGCATCCCGATGCCGACAAGCTGCGGGTCTGCCGGGTGATGACCGCCGACGGCGAGAAGCAGATCGTCTGCGGGGCCCCGAACGCGCGCGCCGGGATCAAGGTGGTGGTCTCCAAGCCCGGCGACTACATCCCCGGCATCGACACCACGATCAAGGTCGGCAAGATCCGCGGCGTCGAGAGCCACGGCATGATGCTGTCCGAGCGGGAGATGCAGCTCTCCGACGCCCATACCGGCATCGTCGAGCTCGACCCCGAGGCGCCGGTCGGCGCGCGCTACATCGACGTCGTCCCGTTCGATCCGGTCATCGACGTCGCGATCACCCCCAACCGCCCCGACGCGCTCGGCGTCGCCGGCATCGCCCGCGACCTCGCCGCCCGCGGGCTCGGGCGGCTCGTCACCCCGCCGGTCGAGCCGGTGCCGGGGGCCTTCCCCTGTCCGGTCGCCGTCTATCTGGCGCCCGACGTCGCCGGCGAGGCCTGCCCGCTCTTCGTCGGCCGGATGATCCGCGGGGTCCGGAACGGCCCCTCGCCCGAGTGGCTGCAGGAGCGGCTGCGCGCCATCGGCCTCCGGCCGATCTCGGCGCTCGTCGACATCACCAACTTCGTCACCTACGACCGCAACCGGCCGCTGCACGTCTTCGACGCGAAGAAGCTCAACGGGCCGATCACCGTCCGCCTCGCCCGGCCGGGCGAGACGATCCACACCCTCGACGGCAAGGACTATGCCTTCGACGGCTCGGAGACGGTGATCTGCGACGCCACCGGCCCGGACGGGATCGGCGGCATCAAGGGCGGCATGCGCACCAGCGCCACCGAGGAGACGACCGACGTCTTCATCGAGGCGGCCTATTTCGACCCGGTCCGCACCGCCCGCACCGGGCGGCGGCTGAAGGTCGCCTCGGACGCCCGCTACCGCTTCGAGCGCGGCGTCGATCCGGCCTTCACGCCGGTGGGCATGGAGCTCGCGACCCGCCTGGTGCTCGACCTCTGCGGCGGCGAGCCCTCCGAGGTGGTGGTGGCGGGCGCCGTCCCCGACACGCGGCGCAGCTACCGCTTCGACCCGGAGCGGATCACCCGCCTCGTCGGCATGGAGATCCCCGAGGCCGAGCAGGCGCGCATCCTGGCCGCGCTCGGCTTCGCGGTCAGCGGCCGCGAGGTGGTGCCGCCGAGCTGGCGGCCCGACATCCAGGGCGAGGCCGATCTCGTCGAGGAGGTCGCCCGCGTCGCCTCGCTGGCGAAGCTCGAGGGGCGTCCGCTCGCCCGCCCCGCCGGCGTGGCGCGGCCGATCCTCACCGCCGCCCAGCGGCGCGAGGGGCGGGTGCGGCGGGCGATCGCCGCGCTCGGCTTCAACGAGGCGGTCACCTACAGCTTCATCGACCGGGCGGCGGCCGAGCTCTTCGGCGGCGGCGACGAGGCGGTGCGGCTCGAGAACCCGATCAGCTCGGAGATGAGCCACCTCAGGCCGGACCTGCTGCCCGGGCTGCTGCGCGCCGCGGCCCGCAACCAGGCCCGCGGCTTCACCGACCTCGCCCTCTTCGAGATCGGCCAGACCTTCCCGGGCGGCGAGCCGGGCGAGCAGCGTCCGCAGGCGGCGGGGCTGCGCACCGGTGCCACCGCGCCGCGCAACCCGCAGGGCACCCGCCGGCCGGTCGACCTCTGGGACGCCCGCGCCGACGCCGAGGCGGCGCTGGCGTCGGCCGGCGCGCCGGCGACCCTCATCCTGCAGCGGAACGCGCCGGCCTGGTTCCATCCCGGCCGCTCGGCGACGCTGTCGCTCGGGCACAAGACCCGCCTCGCCGCCTTCGGCGAGCTGCATCCGCGCGTCCTCGCCGCGCTCGACGTGAAGGGCCCGGCCGTCGCCTTCACCCTCCACCTCGAGGCGCTGCCCGAGCCGCGCGGCCGCGGCGCGACCCGCCCGCCGCTCCGGGCGTCCGACCTGCAGCCGGTCGAGCGCGACTTCGCCTTCGTGCTCGACGCGCGCACCGAGGCGGAGGCGGTGCTGAAGGCCGCCCGCGCCGCCGACAAGGCGCTGATCGCCTCGGTCAGCGTCTTCGACGTCTTCGCCGGGCCGAAGGCCGAGGCGCAGATGGGGGTGGGCAAGAAGTCGCTCGCCATCGCCGTGCGGCTGCAGCCGACGACCGCGACCCTGACCGAGGCGGAGATCGAGGCGGTGTCGCGGCGCGTGGTCGAGAGCGTCACGCGGGCGACCGGCGGAACCCTGCGCAGCTGACGGGTTGCTCCGGGCGGTCCGCCGCGCTAGCTAGGTTCGCCGGAACGAACGCGGAGACGACGGGATGCTGAAGGAATTTCGCGAGTTCATCGCCCGCGGCAACGTCATGGACCTCGCCGTCGGCATCATCATCGGCGCGGCCTTCACCTCCATCGTCAACAGCATCGTCGACGACCTGATCAACCCGATCATCGGCTTCATCGTCGGCGGCATCGACTTCTCCGACCTCGCGTTCCGCTTCGGCGAGGGCGAGCATGTCGCCACGCTCCGCTACGGCGCCTTCATCACCGCGGTCATCAACTTCCTGATCATCGCCTGGGTGGTCTTCCTGCTGGTCAAGGGGGTCAACCGGGTCCGGGCCATGGTCGACACCAGCGAGAAGCCGCAGGAGACGCCGGCCGGGCCGACCCAGGAGGAGGTGCTGATCGAGATCCGCGACATCCTCCGCGACCGCGCCGCGCCGCTTCCCCCGCCCTCGGCCGGCTGACACCGAAGGCCGGCTCAGCCCTCGACCGGGGCGGCGGCGATCCACCAGGCCGGGTACGTCCGGCGCAGGGCGTCGGCGGCCGCGAGGGCCGGGGCCTCGGCGGCGAAGAGGCCGAAGCAGGTGGCGCCGGTGCCCGACATGCGCGCGAGGCGGCAGCCGGGCTGCGCCGCCAGCGCTGCCAGCGTCTCGCGGATCACCGGGGCGGCGGCGACGGCAGGCGGCTCGAGGTCGTTCCGCCCGGCGGCCAGCCAGTCGAAGAGCGCCGCGGCGTCGGCCAGCGCCGGGGGGTCGGGCATCGGCGGGTTGCTGCGCGAGGCGAGGCCGGCGAAGACGGCGGCGGTCGAGAGCGGCACGCCGGCATTGGCCAGCACGATCCAGAAGGGCGGCAGCGCCAGCGGCGCGAGTTCCTCGCCGATGCCGGTCATGCGGCAGGCCCGGCCGGCGAGGCAGACCGGTAGGTCGGCGCCGATGGCGAGGACGGCGTCGGGCGGCGGCAGCTCCACCTGCCAGAGGCGCGCGAGCAGGCGCAGCGTCGCCGCGGCGTCGGCCGAGCCGCCGCCGATGCCGCTCGCGACCGGCAGCGACTTGGTGAGGCGGATCGCCGCCCCGCGGCCGGCGGCGAGAAGCCAGGCCGCGCGCAGCACGAGGTTGTCGGGCCCCGCGCTCAGCTCGCGCGCGAAGGGGCCGCCGATCGCCAGCGAGAGGCCGGCGGCCGGCTCGGCCTCGACGAGATCGCGGTCATCGCCGTCACCGTGCTGATGACCGTTGCGCTCTACTTCTACTTCAACCGCACCAAGCTCGGCGTCGCCATGCAGGCCTCGTCGCAGAACC
>NZ_CALLYO010000354.1 GCF_937858865.1 uncultured Amaricoccus sp.
TCGGCTGGTTCGGGCCGCGGTCGACCGCCGGGCAGCCGATCTCGGTGAAGCGGATGGCTTTCGACTCTGGCACCCAAGCCGTCGCTGCACCGCTCTCGACGCCGCCCGGCCGGTTGCGGTGCTGGTTCGACCACCAGCTGTGGACATCCTTGTAGCGGAACACCCATGGCCGCCCGTGCGCGCCATCGCCGATCGGCGTCCGCACCTGCGCCTCGCGGTCGGCGGTGCTGGCGTAGTGCCAGTCAAACCCCTCGCCGCCTTCGACGTTGCCGCGGAGGTAGGCGAGGTCGCTGATCGCGTCAGCGTCCGCGGCGTCGAGATGGTCGAGCCCGTCGCGCCAGTCGGAGAGCGGCATGTAGTTGTCGATGCCGACGAAATCGACGTTGGCGTCGGCCCACAGTGGGTCGAGATGGAAGAAGACATCCGCAGAGCCGTCCTGCGGATGATGCCCGAAATACTCCGACCAGTCGGCGGCATAGCTGAGCTTGGTGCCTGCCCCGAGGATCGACCGAACATCCACCGCAAGGTCGGCGAGCTCAGCGACCGCCGGATAGATCGACGCGCCCGCGCGCACTTGCGTGATGCCGCGGAATTCCGAGCCGATCAGGAAGGCGTCGACCCCGCCGGCCGCGGCGCAGAGATGCGCGTAGTGCAGGATCATCCGGCGCAGGCCCCAGTCGTCCGGGGGCCCGTCCCAGCTCACACGCTCGTCGTCGACGTCGAAGTCCGACGGCTGCGCGGAGCCGAAGAAGGCGGCGACCTGGCTGCCGGCGGCTGCGCTCTTGTCTGGGCTCCCGGCGTAGCCGGCCGCCGGCGAGCAGGTGATCCGGCCGCGCCAGGGATAGGTCGGCTGGCCGGTCGCCAAGGCGTTGTCCGAGTAGGGGTCAGGCAGCGTGTTGTCCGCCGCCACGTCCATCAGGATGAACGGGTAGAAGGTCACCCGGTAGCCGCGGGCCTTCAGCTCCTTGATCGCCTGCACCACGGCGCTGTCGGAGGGCGTGCCGCCGTAGGCGGGGCGGTCCTCGGCGTCGCGGCTGACGAGGTGCGCCGTTGCCCGGCCGACGCCATCGACCTGCCAGTTCTCCGGGGCCGTGGTCTTCGCGGTCACCTCCACCCCCGGGCGGATGCGGCAGTGCCCGGCGCGCAGATCATCGCCGAACCAGGCGACGACGAGCGAGACCGACTCGACCTTCGGTGCGCAGGCCTCCAGCCGGTCGAGCGCCACCACGAGATCGGCGGCGTGCGCTTCGGCGTTGACGTTCTCCGCGGACGTCGCCCCATCGCCGTCCTCGCGGCGGACGATGTCGGTCGCATAGGCGAACTCGCCCGAGGCCGGGATCAGCGTCACAGCCCGCACCAGGCTCTCGGCGGATTCCCCGTCGAGGATCGGGCGGAACACCTCGAAGGAGAGCTGCGGCATCCGGTTGCCGTAGCGTTCGAGCGGCAGCTCCTCGAAGACGACGTAGGCGGTGCCGCGATAGGCCGGGGTGTTCGCGGCCCCCATCTTCGCGACGATGAAGGGGTCGGGCGCCTGCGTCTCGCCGCCGAGATGCACCCGCATCGTCACGCCGTCGCGGCTCATCGGCTTGCCGTCGGCCCAGATGCGCCCGAGGCCGGTGATCGGCCCCTCGCAGAGCGCCACGGCGAACGAGGCGAAGTAGAAGTACTCGGTGACCTCGGTCCCGCCGCCACCACCGCCCTTGCCGCCGCCCTGCTCGGTGGTGCGGCTCTCCTCGCGGAAGTCGGTCGCCCAGATGATGTTGC
>NZ_CALLYO010000355.1 GCF_937858865.1 uncultured Amaricoccus sp.
GCGCGGATCGCCGGCTCGCTGCACATGACGATCCAGACCGCCGTCCTCATCGAGACGCTGGTCGCCCTCGGCGCCGAGGTTCGCTGGGCTTCCTGCAACATCTTCTCGACCCAGGACCACGCCGCCGCCGCCATCGCCGCGGCTGGCGTGCCGGTCTTCGCGGTGAAGGGCGAGACGCTCGAGGACTACTGGACCTACACCGACCGCATCTTCGGCTTCGAGGGGGCGGACGGGGGCGGCGCCAATATGATCCTCGACGACGGCGGCGACGCGACCATGTACATCCTGACCGGCGCCCGGGTCGAGGAAGGCGAGACGAGCCTCATCGAGAATCCCGACAGCGAGGAGGCCGAGTATTTCTTCGCCCGGATCCGCCAGCGGATGGCGCAGTCGCCGGGCTGGTTCGTGAAGCAGCGCGCGCAGATCCGCGGCGTCTCGGAGGAGACCACGACCGGCGTCCACCGCCTCTACCAGCTGATGGAGAAGGGCCTGCTGCCCTTCCCGGCGATCAACGTCAACGACAGCGTGACGAAGTCGAAATTCGACAACAAGTACGGCTGCAAGGAGTCGCTCGTCGACGGCATCCGCCGCGGCACCGACACGATGATGGCCGGCAAGACCGCCCTTGTCCTCGGCTACGGCGACGTCGGCAAGGGCTCGGCGGCCTCGCTGCGCGGCGCCGGCGCCCGCGTGATGGTGACGGAGGTCGACCCGATCTGCGCGCTGCAGGCGGCGATGGACGGCTTCGAGGTGGTGACGCTGGCGGACGCCGCCCCCAGGGCCGACATCTTCATCACCGCCACCGGCAACCGCGACGTCATCACGCTCGACGACATGCGGGCGATGAAGGACATGGCGATCGTCGGCAATATCGGCCACTTCGACAACGAGATCCAGGTGGCGCAGCTGCGCAACTTCAAGTGGACCAACATCAAGGACCAGGTGGACATGATCCACTTCCCGGACGGGAAGCGCATCATCCTCCTGTCCCAGGGGCGCCTGCTCAACCTCGGAAACGCGACCGGGCACCCCTCCTTCGTCATGTCGGCGAGCTTCACCAACCAGACGCTGGCGCAGATCGAGCTCTGGACCCGCGGCGAGCAGTACGGGAACAAGGTCTACACCCTGCCCAAGCACCTCGACGAGAAGGTGGCGCGGCTGCACCTCGCGCGGATCGGCGTGAAGCTGACAGAGCTGCGGCCCGAGCAGGCGACCTATATTGGCGTCACGCCCGAGGGTCCCTACAAGCCGGAGCATTATCGCTACTGAATGGTAAATCAGGCCGGCAACGTCCTGATAACCTTCAATTCTAGGCGCTTCGCCGTTGACCGGCGGGGCGCTTTCCGCCATAGTCGGACCCAACGATGGCCGTGGCAGAAGCGCCCGCTGATACCATCGTCTCCACACCGATCGCACCAGTTTGCACCCGAAGGGTCTCACCGAACCCTGGAGGGGGTCGTGCGGGTCGGCGGGGTCACCGGTTTCGCGGCAGCTTTCAGGGTCCGACGGTTTGTGGGGGCCGGTCGTTCCAGCCGCCGCCCGGCCCGGCCTTGCAGACGAGACCCGCACACGCGGGGTCGGGAGGGCCCTTCGAGGGGGAAGGGCCCTCCCGATCTTCGTTCCAGCGATTCCCGTGGCTCGGCCTCGAGGAGAATTCCGCTCGTGTTAACAGCGACTTGAGCGGACTGGAATGCGGCCGGAAAGGGGCTGGAAAGC
>NZ_CALLYO010000356.1 GCF_937858865.1 uncultured Amaricoccus sp.
GCCCGACCTCGAACCTCTTCCTCGGCAGCGGGCTCTTCGACGATGCCGGGCTCGGCGCGGCCGGGGTGCGGCGGGCGATCGCGACCGACGTGGGCGGCGGCACCAGCTACTCGATGCTGCGCACGCTCGACGAGGGCTACAAGGTGCTGGCGCTGAAGGGGCAGAAGCTCGATCCCCTGCGCGCCTTCTGGTGGATCACCCGCGGCAATGCCGCCGCGCTTGGGCTCGAGGACCGGATCGGCACGCTGGAGGCGGGGGCCGAGGCGGACGTCGTGGTGCTCGACAGCGCCGCGACGCCGGCGATGGCGCTGCGCATGGAGACGGTGCGCACGCTCGCCGAGGAGCTCTTCGTGCTGCAGGTGCTGGGCGACGACCGGGCGGTGGCCGCGACCTACGTCGCCGGCGAGCGCTGGGCGGCCGAGGCGGCCTGAGCAGCGCCCGGCCCGGGCAGCGGCCGGCACGCTCCCGCCCGCCCACCCCGCGCGCCGGCCGCTGCCCTCCGCGCCCGGCGGGGCGCTTGCGGCGGCCGGGAAAAGGCTCGATGCTGGCGGCCATGCGCCTGACGCCGCTCGCCGCCAGCCTGCCCGCCACCGTGCCCTTCGTCGGGCCGGAGGCGCAGGAGCGCGCCATGGGGCGGCGCTTCGTGGCGCGGATCGGCGCCAACGAGAGCGTCTTCGGCCCCTCGCCGCGGGCGGTGGCGGCGATGGCCGAGGCGGCGGCGTCGGTCTGGATGTACGGCGACCCCGAGCTCCACGAGCTCAAGGCGGCGATCGCGGCGCACCACGGGGTGCGGCCGGAGAATGTGACGGTCGGCGAGGGGATCGACGGCCTGCTCGGCAACCTCGTGCGGCTGCTGGTCGCGCCGGGGACGCCGGTGGTGAGCTCGGCCGGGGCCTATCCGACCTTCGCCTACCATGTGGCGGGCTTCGGCGGCACGCTCGTCAATGTGCCCTACCGCGGCGATGCCGAGGACCCCGAGGCGCTGCTCCTCGCTGCGCGCAAGGCCGGGGCGCCGCTCGTCTATCTCGCCAATCCCGACAATCCGATGGGGAGCTGGCACGCCGGGGCGCGCATCGCCGAGATGATCGCCCGGCTGCCCGGGGGGTGCCTGCTCTGCCTCGACGAGGCCTATGCCGATTTCGCCCCCGAGGGGGCGCTGCCGCCGCTCGACGTCGGCGAGCCGCGGGTGATCCGCATGCGCACCTTCTCCAAGGCGCAGGGCATGGCCGGGGCGCGCATCGGCTATGCGCTCGGGCATCCCGAGCTCATTGCCGCCTTCGACCGGGTCAGGAACCACTTCGGGGTCAACGCGATCGCCATGGCCGGGGCGCTGGCCGCGCTCGGGGACCGGGCGTGGCTGGCCGAGGTGGTGGCGGCGGTCGACGCCGGGCGCGCGCGCCTCGCCGGGATCGCCGCGGCGAACGGGCTCCGCGCGCTGCCCTCGGCGACGAACTTCGTCGCGGTCGACTGCGGGCGGGACGGCGGCTTCGCCCGGCGGGTGCTCGAGGGGCTGGTCGCGCGGGGGATCTTCGTGCGCAAGCCCTTCGTCGCGCCGCAGGACCGCTGCATCCGCGTCACCGTCGGGCGGGAGGCCGATCTCGACGCCTTCGCCGCCGCCCTGCCCGAGGCGCTCGAGGCGGCCTACCAGTAGACCGGATAGCCGTAGTAGCCGAAGTAGCGTTCCTCGAAGGCGCGGTCGACGGTCTGCGAGGGGTCGAACTCCGGGGCGTTGGCGATCTGCTCGCGGGTGAGCTCGGTCTCGGCGGTGCGCTCGGCCCAGCTGACGCCGGTGATCGCCGCCGGCACGACCAGCACCTGCCGGCCGCTCCACCAGCCGCCGGTGCCGACGACGAGGTAGCGGACCGCCCAGCCCTCGGGATCGAGCAGGAAGTCGTCGACCTGGCCGATCGCGCCGTCGCGGGCGCCGAGGTGGTAGCCGGTCATCTCGCCGGTGGAGCGCAGGTGCGCGTCGATATGCCCCTCGGCCTCGACCACTCCCGGCGGCATCGGCTGCGACGGGCGCTCGACCCCGAGCCAGTAGTCGGGCGCGCCATAGTGGCGGTTGAGCCGCGCCTCGTACTGGCGCGAGACCGGCGCGTCGGCCTCGAGCGGCGGCCCGGCGCGCACCTCCTCGCGGCTGAGCGCGAGCCGGAGCAGCGGCGGATCACCGTCCTCCGCCGTCAGCTGGCCGGCGGCGATCAGCACCTTGCGGCCGGGCAGCCAGGTGCCGGTGTCGGCCACGAACCAGCGCACGATCCAGCGCCGGTCGTCGAACAGGCAGTCGCGGATGGCGCCGATCGCGCCATCGCTGGCTTTGAGCGCGTAGCTGCCGAGGCTCGAGGCGCGCCAGAGCATGGGCGCCTCCCCGGCGGTCAGGAGGTCGCCGCGCCGGCGGTCTCGCCGGCCAGCGCCTTGCGCAGCGCATCCTCGCGGGTGTGGTCGAGCGAGGTCTGCAGCACCCGGCCGCCGACGCCCTCGAGCCCGGCCAGCACCTTGTCGCCGGTGACCTTGCGCACCAGCACGAAGAGCACCGCCTCGCCCGGCTTCAGGTCCTCGGTGGCGAGCTCCTTCATGAAGCGGTCGTTGACGCCGACGTCGGTCAGGGCGCCGGCGACCGCCCCCGAGGCCGCGCCGGCGGCGACGCCGAGCAGCGGGTTCATGAAGAGGACGCCGATGAGCAGGCCCCAGAAGCTGCCGCCCGCCGCCCCGGCGGCGGTGGTGTTGAGCAGCTGGTTCAGCTTCACCTTGCCGGCATCGGTCTTGGTCGCGATCACCGCGTCGCCGATGTCGATCAGATAGTCCTTCTGCATGTCGAGGATCTTCTGCCGGACTTCCTCGGCCTTCTCCTCGGACGGAAACATCACCGCGATGAGGTCTGCCATTCTGGCCCCCTTGGATTGCTGTCTGCCTGGCTGCCGCCGCCCGGCGCGGTCGCGCCGGACGGCCCCCGGGGCGGGACTACTTGCAGGCCGGGTTCTGCGTGCCGATCGCGGCACCGGTGCCGGCGCCGACCGCCGTCGCGATCTGCTTGCCGCTGCCGCCGCCGATCTGGTTGCCGAGAAGGCCGCCCACCGCCGCGCCGCCCAGCACGCCGCCGGCGCATTGCAGCTCGCGGTTGGTCTGCGGATTCTGGGTGCAGCCGGCGGCGGCGAAGGCCGCAAGCGCCAGCAGGACAAGTGTCGCTCTCATTCCTGATCTCCGTTCGGTGCCCCGGGGTTGTACGCCATCATCTATGCGGTTCCGTCGGCATGATCCACCGATTTCGTGGCCGGCCCGGGCGGGCTTTCGCCGGCGATCACCGCCCCCGCCGCCTCGACCCCGCCCGTCCCGTGGCGGATGCCGAGGGCGCGGAAGCCCGCCTCGACGGTCGCGAGCGTGCCGAGCAGCATCGGCGGGTTGAGATGCCCCATGTGGCCGATGCGGAAGATGCTGTCGGGGTCGACCCCCGGCACGCTCAGCCCGACCCCGAGCGTGACGCCGGCGGCGTCGGCGCACCAGCGGCGGAGCCGCGTGCCCTCGCCGGGGCCGGTGGTGATGGTGGTGACCGCGTGGCTGCGCAGCGCCGGCTCGGCGACGTTGAGCCCGAGCGCGCCGCCGCGGCCCCAGGCCTCGACCGCCGCCCAGACCGCGCGGGCGAAGACCGCGTGCCGCGCCCAGACCGCCGCGAGCCCCTCCTCCTCGAGGATCATGTCGAGCGCGGTGCGCAGGCCGTAGAGATGGTGCGTCGGCGCCGTGCCGCAGAAGCGCTCGTAGGGCACGCTCGGCGCCGTGCGCGGCCGCCAGTCCCAGTAGGGGCTGGTGCAACTCACCCCGGTCTCCTCCGCCCGGTGCCCGTGGAAGGTGAAGGCGAGCCCCGGCGGGGTCATCAGCCCCTTCTGGCAGGCGGCGACCATGACGTCGACGCCGAGCGCGTCCATCTCGAAGCGGTCGCAGCCGAGCGAGGCGATGCAGTCGACGACGAGGAGCGCCGGGTGCCCCGCCGCGTCGAGCGCCGCGCGCAGCGCCGCGACGTCGTTCCGGACCGAGGAGGCGGTGTCGGTCTGCACCGAGAGGACGGCGCGGATCTGGTGCCCGCGGTCGGCGCGCAGCCGCTCGGCCACCCGCGCGGGGTCGAGCGCGGCGCGGAAGCCGAAGTCGATCACCTCCGCCTCCACCCCCATCGTCCGCGCCATCTGCGCCCAGCCGAGCCCGAAGCGGCCGGTGGCGATGAAGAGCGCCTTCTGCCCGGGGGCGAGGATGTTGGCGATCGCCGCCTCCCAGGCGGCATGGCCGTTGCCGATGTAGATCGCCGCCTTTCCCGCCGTCCCCGCCACCCGCGCGAGGTCGGCGATGATCGTCTCGGTCATCTCGACCAGCTCGCCCTCGTAGATGTTGGGCGCCGGCCGGTGCATGGCGGCGAGCACCCGGTCGGGGATGATCGACGGCCCGGGGATGGCGAGGATGTCGCGGCCGCGCGAGAAGGTCATCGGGAAGGCTCCGGCTGAATCGGCGCGACGTTAGCCCCGGCCGCCGGCGGAGTGAATGCCGAATGGGGTTGGTCGGCCCGCCGCCGCCATGCTAGTCCGGCCAGCGGCCGGCACGACCGGCCGCCGCCCAGGATCGCCGATGCCCGACCCCGTCCGAGCCCGCCCGCAGTCGCCCTGGTGGCGGCTCTGGCGCGACTGGCTGCGGCCGCAGTGGCGGCTCCTCGCCTTCTCGCTCGCCATGACCTGGGTGGTGGCGCTGGCCTCGGCCGGCTATTCGAAGCTCATCCAGCTGGTGATGACCGCCTTCCAGGCGCAGTCGCCCTCGGTCCTCTGGTGGGGCCCGCTCGGGGTGATCGGCCTCAGCTGCGCCAATGCCGCCGGCCAGTACCTGAAGGAGGTGACCGGCTACCAGGTCACCAACCGCATGGAGACCGAGCTCAGGAAAACCATGTTCGCCCGCCTCGTCGGCACCGACCTCGCCCGGCTGCAGACCGAGGCGCCGGCCGGGCTCGCCGCGCGCTTCTCCTCCGACATCGGCATGGTGGGCAGCGCCGTGCGCTCGATGCTCGGCGGCGTCACCGGCATCCTGACCCTCGTCGTCACCATCGCGGTGATGCTGACGATCGACTGGCCGCTCACCCTCGGCATCTGCTTCGTCTTCGCGCTCGCCCTCGTGCCGGTCAACCGCATCGGCCGGCGCCTGCGCCGCCTCGCCAAGTCGACGCAGGCGGAGGTGGCCTCGATGACCTCCGAGGTCACCGAGGGCCTCTCCGGCATCCGCATGGCGCGCACCTACCGCCTCGAGGAGCCGCTCTCGGCCAATGCCGACAGCCTGTTCGAGCGGCTGTTCGGGCTGCGCCACCGCCAGTACCGCTGGCAGGCGCGGGTCGCGCCGCTGATGGAGGTTCTGGTTGGCATCGCCGTCGCCATCCTCCTTCTCGTCGTCGGCCTGCGCATCCGCGAGGGCACGATCACCATCGCCGACTTCACCGGGCTGCTGACCGGGCTTGGCGTCATCGCCGGCCCGGCCCGGCGGCTCGGCGGCAACTTCGCCACCGTGCAGCAGGGGGCGGCGGCGCTCGACCGGGTCTTCATGCTCTTCGACGCAGAGAACACCATCCTCGACGGCCCCGAGACGCTCGGCCGCGCGCTCGGGCAGATCCGCTTCGAGGAGGTGCATTTCGCCTATCCGGACGGCCACGTCGCGCTCGAAGGCTTCGACCTCGCCATCGAGCCGGGGATGCGCGTCGCCTTCGTCGGCCGCTCCGGGGCGGGCAAGTCGACGGTCTTCAACCTCCTGCCGCGGCTCTACGACCCGACGGGGGGCCGCATCCTGATCGACGGCCACGACATCCGCTCGCTCACCCTCGCCTCGCTGCGCGAGCAGATCGCGGTGGTGAGCCAGGATTCGGTCCTCCTCTCCGCCACCGTGGCCGAGAACATCGGCTTCGGCCGCCGCACCGCCTCGCGGGCCGAGATCGAGGCCGCCGCCCGCGCCGCCGCCGCCGACGGGTTCATCCGCGCCCTGCCGCGGGGCTACGACACGCCGGTCGCGCCGACCGCCGGCCAGTTCTCCGGCGGCGAGCGCCAGCGGCTCTCGATCGCCCGCGCCATCCTGCGCGACGCGCCGATCCTGCTCCTCGACGAGCCGACCTCGGCGCTCGACGCCGAGAGCGAGGCCTTGATCCGCGACGCCCTCGCCCGCCTCGCCCGCGGCCGCACCACCCTCGTCATCGCCCACCGCCTGGCGACGGTCCTCGACAGCGACCTCATCGTGGTGATGGACCGCGGCCGCATCGTCGAGCAGGGCACCCACAGCGAGCTCCTGGAGCGCAAGGGCCTCTACGCCGACCTCTACCAGCTCCAGTTCGCCCGCTCGGGAGAATAGCCCCCTGTCCCGACCGCTCCTCCAAGGCGAAGAGGGCAGCGCCCGACCGAGGTGGGCGCTGAAGCGCCCGCCTTGGGGGCGGGCGGGCGCTGCCCG
>NZ_CALLYO010000357.1 GCF_937858865.1 uncultured Amaricoccus sp.
CATCTTCTGGCGTCAGCGCATCCGCGGCCGCAAGCCGGTGTCGCCGGGCAAGTAGCGCCCTCACTCGAGCCGGCGCATCCTCAGCCGGGCCAGGCGGTTGCCGTCGCGCTTCAGCACCTCGAAGCGGAAGCCGTGGAAGCCGAAGACCTGCCCCTCGCTCGGGATCGCCTGCGCCTCGTGGATGACGAGGCCGGCGATGGTGTTGGCCTCCTCGTCGGGCAGGTTCCAGTCGCAGGCGCGGTTGAGGTCGCGGATCGAGACCGCGCCGTCGACCTCGACCGAGCCGTCCGGCTGGGGCTCGATGCCGGCCGGGGCCTCGAGGTCGTGCTCGTCGGTGATGTCGCCGACGATCTCCTCGAGGATGTCCTCGAGCGTGACCAGCCCCTGCAGGGCACCGTATTCGTCCACCACCAGGGCGAAATGCGTGCGGCGGCGGAGGAACTCGCGCATCTGCTCGTCGAGCGGCGTCGATTCCGGCACGAAGTAGGGCGGCATCGCCACGTCCATGATGTCGAACCCTTCGAGCGCGCCCTCGCCCGCGCGCTGCTCGCGCACGAAGCGGTGGACGGCGCGGGAGAGGTCCTTGGCGTGGATGACGCCGACGATGTTTTCCGGCTCGCCGCGGAAGATCGGCAGGCGGGTGTGCGGCGAATTGATCGCCTGCTCGAGGATCTCGGCCGGGGCCGCGTCGGCGTCGATCATCTCGATGTCGCGGCGGTGCATCATCACCTCCTCGACCTGCCGGTCGCCGAGATCGAGCGCCCCGAGCAGCAGGTTGCGGTCGGATTCGACCATCCCCTCGGGGTGGTGCAACGCGATCGCCCCGGCGATCTCCGGCTGCGCCGAGAGGACCGCGGCCTTCGGGTCCACGACGACGCCGACGGCCGAGAGGACCCCGCGCGCGACGCCGCCGAGCATCCCGGCGGGCGGCGCGAGGACGGCGACGAGGGGGACGAGGACCGGTGCCGCCCGCACCGCGAGGGCCTCGGCCCGCCCGACCGTCCAGCTCCGCGGCAGGAGTTCGGCGAAGACGACGACCAGTGCCGTCATCAGGAGCGCGGCCGCGAGCGCGCCCCAGGCCCCGAGGAGGCCGGCGAGGAGCGCGGCGGCCAGGGCCGTGGCGAGAAGGTCGGCGAGGCACTTGCCGAGGAGAACCGCGCCCGCCAGCCGCTCGCGGTCCTCGCCGAGGCGGAGCGCGGCGGCCGCCCCGCGCTGCGGTGACGACGACCATAGGTTCCAAGCAACTCGGCCAGGAAGCCCGAGGCGAGGACGAGGAGCACGACGGCCCCCGCCATTCCCCAGACAAGGATCGCGGGCGCCTCGGCCAGGGAGGTCATGTCGGTCCCCAAGCAGGTGTCGGATATTCCGATCTTATGCGGTCAGGTCCGCTCGCTAGCAAGCGGGGCCGCGTCCGGGGCGGCCGCCTCGGACAGCGGATGCTTCTCGAGCACGAGCTCGCGCAGCCGCGCCTCGAGCACGTGGGTGTAGATCTCGGTCGTCGCGATGCTGGCATGGCCGAGCAGCGTCTGGATCACGCGCAGGTCGGCGCCGTTGGCGAGCAGGTGGGTGGCGAAGGCGTGGCGCAGCGTGTGCGGCGACACCTTGGCCGCATCGAGACCGGCGAACCGGGCGAGGTCCTTGACCAGCAGGAAGAAGCGCTCGCGCGTCATGTGCCCGCGCCGGCTGCGGGCGGGGAAGAGATAGGGCGAGCGCGGCCGCGCCGGCCCCCCGCCCTCGGCCCCGGCGTCGAGATGGGCGAGCCAGGCGGCGAGCGCGGCGCGGGCGGGCGGCGAGAGCGGCACCATCCGCTCGCGCCCGCCCTTGCCGCGCACCAGGATCATCCGCGGGTCGCCGCGGACCGCGGCCAGCGGCAGCGAGACGAGCTCGCTGACCCGCAGGCCGGTGGCGTAGAGGAGCTGCAGCAGGCAGACGTCGCGCAGCCGGTCGGCCTCGGTGCGCCCGAGCGCGCCGGCCGCTTCGAGCAGGCGGTCGACTTCCGTCTCGCTGAGGTTGCCGGGCAGCGCGCGCCGGCGCTTCGGCCCCTTGATGAGGGCGGCGGGATCGTCCTCGCGCCAGCCCTCGAGGAAGGCGAAGCGGTAGAGCTGGCGGATGGCCGAGAGCCGCCGCGCCCGCGTGGCGAGCGCCATGCCGCGGGCTTCCTGGTCGACGAGATAGGCCTCGATGTCGATCCGGCCGGCGCCGGCGTAGTCCTGGCCCCGTCCGCGAAGGAAATCGGCGAAGTCGCTGAGGTCCCGGGCATAGGAGAGGATCGTGTTGCGCGCGGCGTCGCGCTCGGCCTGGATCGCCTCGAGATAGAGCCCGAGCCAGCGGTCGGCGGCGGCCATCAGTGGCCGCCCGCGAGCAGCGTCTGCAGCGCGATGGCGCGCGCGCTCGCGTCCTGCCCGGCGGCGCGCAGCGTGCGCAGGCCGGCGCGCAGCTCCGGCGGGGCGACCTCGTCGCCGGCCTGGAGCAGCGCGAGGGCGGCGAGGATCGCCTCCCCCTGCCTGCCGCCGTCGAGAAGGCCGGCGAGTTGCGCCTCGCGGTCGTCGGCCGGCGGCGCGCCCGCGAGGCCGGCGAGCGCCGCCGAAAGCAGGTCGTCCCCCGCCGGCGCCGGAGCCGTGCCGGCACCAGCCACGGCGAGGAGGGCCGCGAAGCGCGGATCGGCCTCCGGTCCCGCGGCGTGGCGGGCGGCGTCGACCGCGCCGGCGAGCAGGAGCAGCT
>NZ_CALLYO010000358.1 GCF_937858865.1 uncultured Amaricoccus sp.
GGGGGCGGGGCGGGCGCTGCCCGGGGCCGGGGCCCCGGACGGGACAGGCGGGGAAGGCGCGACCCTTCGTTGCCGGTCGCGCGAGCTGCGGCGCCTGATGCGGGCCCTGGTCTTCGGCGAGAGCGGGCAGGTGGCCCGCGAACTGGCCCGCGTGGCCGCGGTGCGCGGGATCGAGGCGAGGTTCCTCGGGCGCGGGGCGGCGGATCTCGCCGACCCGGAGGCCTGCGCCCGGGCGGTGCGCGCCGCGGAGGCGGACGTGGTCGTCAATGCCGCGGCCTACACCCAGGTCGACCAGGCGGAGGACGAGCCGGGGCTGGCGGAGACCGTGAACGCCGCCGCGCCCGGCGCCATCGCCGCCGCGGCATCGGCGCGCGGAGTGCCGCTGCTGCATGTCTCGACCGACTATGTCTTCGACGGCCGGGCGGGCCGGCCGTGGCGCGAGGGGGACGAGACCGGTCCGCTCAGCGTCTACGGCGCGAGCAAGCTCGCCGGGGAGCGGCTGGTGGCGGCGGGGAACCCTGACCACACCATCCTGCGCACCGCCTGGGTCTTCTCCGGGCACGGGCGGAACTTCGTGCGCACCATGCTCACCGTCGGGCGCGGGCGCGGGGAGATGCGCGTGGTGGGCGACCAGCGCGGCTGCCCGACCTGGGCCGGCGACATCGCCGCGGCCCTCTGGACGATCGCCGCCGCCTGGACCGCGGGGCGGGGCAGGGCGGGCGTCTTCCATTACGCCGGCGCGCCGGCGGTCAGCTGGGCCGAGTTCGCCGAGGCGATCTTCGCCCGCAGCGGATGGCCTGACCGGCCGCGGGTGGTGCCGATCGCCACGCGCGAATGGCCGACGAAGGCGCGGCGGCCGGCGAATTCGGTCCTCGACTGCGCGGCGATCGACGCGGCCTACGGCCTCGCGCAGCCGGACTGGCGCGAGGCGCTCGACGGGGTCGTTGCCGAGATCGGGAGGGCGCAGGGATGACCGGGCGCAAGGGGATCATCCTGGCCGGCGGGTCCGGCACGCGGCTCTATCCGATCACGCACTCGCTCTCGAAGCAGCTGCTGCCGCTCTACAACAAGCCGATGATCTACTATCCGCTCTCGGCGCTGATGCTCGGTGGGATTCGCGAGATCGTCATCATCACCACGCCCGAGGACCAGGAGCAGTTCCGCCGGCTGCTCAAGGACGGGTCGCAGTGGGGGATGCACTTCGAATACGTGACCCAGCCGCGGCCGGAGGGGCTGGCGCAGGCCTATGTGCTGGCCGAGGCGTTCCTCGACGGGGCGGCCTCGACCATGGTGCTCGGCGACAACATCTTCTTCGGGCACGACCTGCCGGCGATGCTGAAGCGGGCCGGGGCGCGCGAGGAGGGCGGGACGGTCTTCGGCTACCATGTGGCCGATCCCGAGCGCTACGGGGTGGTCGAGTTCGACAGGAGCGGCCGGGTGCTGTCGATCGAGGAGAAGCCGGACCGGCCGAAGTCGAGCTTCGCGGTGACCGGCATCTACGTGCTCGACGGCAGCGCGCCGGAGCGGGCGCGCAAGCTGCGGCCGAGCGCGCGGGGCGAGCTCGAGATCGTCGACGTCCTCAACGGCTACCTCGCCGACGGGCTGCTCCGGGTCGAGCGCATGGGGCGCGGCTTCGCCTGGCTCGACACCGGGACCCACGCGAGCCTTCTCGATGCCGGCAACTTCGTGCGGACGATCGAGGAGCGGCAGAACTTCATGATCGGCTGCCCGGAGGAGATCGCCTTCGCCGAGGGATGGATCGACGCGGCCGTGCTGCGGGCGCTGGCCGAGCCCTACCTCAAGACCGAGTACGGGCGCTACCTCGTCCGCGTCGCCGAGGGCGGATAGGCGGGGCC
>NZ_CALLYO010000359.1 GCF_937858865.1 uncultured Amaricoccus sp.
CCTCGCCCCGCCCGCCGTTCCAGGACGAAAGGGGCAGCGCCCGACCCGGCGGGCGAGAAGCGCCCGCCCGGGGCGGGGCGGGCGCTGCCCGAGGCAGGGCCTCGGGCGGGACAGTCGGGGAGGGCGCGACCCTTCCTGCTGGCGGAGCTAGCCGCGCCCGGCATCCTCCGGCGCCTCGCCGAGCGCCGCCTGCTCGCGGGCGATCGACCAGCCGATGATCGTCCGCCAGAGCGCCTCGACCGCGGCCGGCTCGATGCCCCAGGCCGCGGCGGCGGCGCGGGCGTTCCCGGCCACCGTCTCCACCCGCGGCGTGATCCGCGCCGGCAGCCCGGCGGCGCGCTTCAGCTCCACCGCCCGGTCGATGCAGGCGATCCGCCGGGCGACCAGGGCCACCAGCTCGGCGTCGATCCGGTCGATCTCCTCCCGGAGCTCGGCCATCGACGCGCAGTCTCTCGGTTCCTTGCCCATGCCCCGCGGTCTAGTGCCATCCCCGGCGACGGGCAAGACCGCGGCGGCCAGGAGCGCGGCGGGTTGAAGCCGCGCCGCAGGGGTGTAGATGCCAGCACGGGCCCGCCCCCCGCCGGCCCGATTCGCGAGCGAGGACGAAGATGACCGAAGCCCTGCACCTTGCCGACCGCGCCGTCCTGCGCGTCTCCGGTCCCGACACCCGCGACTTCCTGCAGGGCCTCGTCAGCAACGACGTGCGCCGGCTCGACGACGGCCCGCTCTACGCCGCGCTCCTCACCCCGCAGGGCAAGTACCTCTTCGACTTCCTCCTCATCCCCGACGGCGCGGACGTCCTCATCGACGTCAAGGCCGACCGCGCCGCCGCGCTCACCCAACGCCTCGCCATGTACCGGCTGCGCGCCAGCGTCGAGGTCGCCCCGACCGACCTCGCCGTCATCGCCGGCTTCGGCACGCCGCCGGCCGGCGCCTTCCCCGACCCGCGCCACCCGGACCTCGGCTGGCGCGCCCTCGTCGCCGACCCCGCCGCCGCCCTCGCCGGCCTCGCCCCCCTCGCCCCCGCGGCGCTCCTCGCCCGCCGCATCGCCCTCGGCGTGCCCGAGTCGGGGACCGAGCTCGTCCCCGACGACAGCTACATCCTCGAGATGGGCTTCGAGCGCCTGCACGGCGTCGACTTCCGCAAGGGCTGCTACGTCGGCCAGGAGGTGACGGCGCGGATGAAGCACAAGACCGAGCTCAGGAAGGGCCTCGCCCGCGTCCGCCTCGAGGGCGAGGCCGCTCCCGGCACCGAGATCCGCGCCGGCGAGAAGCCGGCCGGAACCCTGCTCTCGGTCGCCGGCGACGCCGGCCTCGCCTACCTCCGCTTCGACCGCGCCGAGGGCCCGCTCACCGCCGGCTCCGCCCGCGTGAGTCTTGCCAGAGAGTAAACGCGAAAAATTTTTCCACTATATATCAAGACGTTGGGTATAGTTTCGCGCGCGAAATCCCCCGCGGTCACGCGCCGCGGATGAGCGCGCGGAGGCCCTCGTAGACGTTCGCGTTGCCCGCCACCACGCTCCGCGCCTCGGCGAGGCTCGCCTCCTCGCCGAGCGGGGCGACGAAGCCGCCCGCCTCGCGCACCAGCACGATCCCCGCCGCCATGTCCCAGATCTTCAGGTCGTGCTCCCAGCAGCCGTCGAACCGCCCGGCCGCGACATAGGCGAGATCGAGCGCCGAGGAGCCGCTGCGCCGCACCGGCGCCCCGTGCGCCGCCACGGCCGCGATCTCCCGCGCCGCCCGCGGCAGCGCCTTCGAGGCGACCGGGATCCCGGTCGCGAACAGCATCTCGCCCATGTCCCGCCGCCCGGAGACCCGCAGCCGCCGGTCGTTCAGCCAGGCGCCCGCCCCCTTTTCGGCCACGAACATCTCGTCCTTCACCGGGTCGTAGACGACCCCGGCCACCATCTCGCCCTTGTGCTCGAGCCCGATCGAGATCGCCCAGTGCGGCAGCCCGTGCAGGAAGTTGAGCGTGCCGTCGAGCGGGTCGACGATCCAGCGCCGCGTCGGGTCCGCCCCCTTCACCTCGGCGCTCTCCTCGCCGACCCAGCCGTAGTTCGGCCGCGCCTCGGTCAGCTCCTCGCGGATCAGCTGCTCCGCCTTCAGGTCGGCCCGGCTGACGAAATCCCCCGGTCCCTTGGCCGAGACCTGCAGGTTCTCGACCTCGCCGAAGTCGCGCAGCAGGCTGCGCGCCGCCTTGCGCGCCGCCTTGATCATGATGTTCACGTTGGCCGAGGCTTGGGTCATGGCCGCGCCTTATCGCCGCTCCGCCCCCGGCCGGCAAGCCCGCATCAGCCAGGCCTGCCTCAGCCCGGCATCTTCCAGATCATCCAGTAGAAGTTGGCGAGCAGCGGGAACTCCTGCTGCGCGATCACCCCGTCGCCGTTCGGGTCGTTCTTCCGGAACTGGATCTCGGTCAGCCGCGGGAAGACCCGCTTCGCCTCCTCCCAGGTCACTACCCCGTCGTGGTTCCGGTCGGCCTGCGAGAAGGAGACGGCCCCGGCGGCCCCGGCCGAGGCGGCGAGGAAGAGCGCGGCGAGCAGCATCCTCACGGCTGCACCCGCTCGTCGCGGAGCCGCGAGAGGATCCGCCGTCCGAGCGCCTGCAGCTCGGGATGCACCGTCCGGTCGGGGTGGGTGCCGTCGAGCCGGATCGTCGCCTTGACCGGCAGGTGGTCGGAGGCGAGCCGCGCCAGCGGCGTCTCGTGCGCCTCCACCCGCTCGACCAGCTGCTGCGGCTGCGCCATCACCCGGTCGAGCGCCAGCACCGGGAAGTAGGAGGGAAAGCTCGGCACCCCGCCCGTCGGCCCGAAGCCCGGCGGAAAGCGGGTCAGCACCGAGCGCCGCTCCCGCCGCCATTCGTTGAAGTCGCCCATGAAGACCACCGGCCGGTCGGTGTCGTCGCCGGCATGGGCGAGCAGCACCTCGACCTGCATCAGCCGCGAATGCCGCAGCAGCCCGAGATGCGCCGCCACCACCCGAACCGGCCCGGCCGCGAGGTCGAGGTCGGCGACCAGCGCCCCGCGCGGCTCGAGCCCGGGCAGCTTCACCTGCCGGAGCCGCCGCACCGCGCCCTCGCGCACCAGCACCACGTTGCCGTGCCAGCCGTGCCCGCGATGGTCGTTGCTGACCGGCACCGGCATCAGGCCGGTCTCCTTGCCGAGCGCGGCGAGATCGAGCAGGCCTGCCCGGTCGCCGAAGCGCCGGTCGGCCTCCTGCAGCGCGATCACGTCCGCGTGCAGCTCGCCGATCACCCGCTGCACCCGCACCGGATCGAAGCGCCGGTCGGCACCCACGCACTTGTGGATGTTGTAGGAGGCGAAGACGGCGCTGCCTGCCGTGCGTGCCATGGACTGCTCCGGGCGGATCACTCTGCTATCTGGCGCAACCGGGGCGCCCGAGTCCATCTTTCGGTGCGAATCTTTCATCGGGAACCGCTACTTTCCGCCGGCGTTGCACTGAGGTGCCGGCAGCGGGCCGGCCTCGGGGGAAGCGAGCATGGAAACGGCAACGGCAACTGCGGGCATGTCGACGGCGGCGGCCCTCATCGTGATGCTCATCGTCGGCGCGATCGCCGGCTGGCTCGCGGGCCTGGTGATGAAGGGCAGCGGGTACGGGGTGCTCGGAAACATCGTCATCGGCATTCTCGGCGGCGTCGTCGGCGGCTGGATCCTGCGCGCCCTCGGCGTCTCGCTCGGCGGCGGCCTGCTCGGCGCGATCATCGTGGCGCTGATCGGCGCCATCGTCCTCATCCTGGTGGCGAGGGTGCTCAGGCGCGCCTGACGCGAGGGGCCCTCCGCGCCGGGCGGAGGGCCTCCGCGCCTCATCCCACGAAGACGGCGTCGAGCGGCGGGAAGCCGTTGAAGCCGACCGAGGAGTAGCTCGTGGTATAGGCCCCGGTGCAGAGGATGCGCACCTTGTCGCCCGCATCGAGCGCGAGCGGCAGCTGCACCGGCCGCTTCTCGTAGAGCACGTCGGCCGAATCGCAGGACGGCCCGGCCAGGATGCAGGGGCCGGTCTCCTCGTCGCCATGACGGGTCTCGAACTGGTAGCGGATCGCCTCGTCCATCGTCTCGGCGAGGCCGGAGAACTTGCCGATGTCGAGGAACACCCAGCGCGCCAGGTCGTCCTGGTCCTTCCGCGCGACCAGCAGCACCTCGGCCACGATCACCCCCGCCTCGGCCACCAGCCCGCGGCCCGGCTCGGCCATGACCTGCACCTCCTCGCCGAAGCGGTGGCGCACCATGCGCATCACCTCGGCCGCATAGGCCTCGGTCGCCGGCAGCGGGTCGCCGTAGAAGGCCGGGAAGCCGCCGCCGATGTTGAGGATGCGCAGCCCGTGCCCGGCCGCCTCGGCCGCCGTCCAGAGCGCATGCGCGGCGTCGAGCGCCCCCGCCCACATCGCCGGCTCGCGCACCTGAGAGCCGGGGTGGAAGGAGATGCCCGCCACGTCCAGCCCGAGGAAGCGCCCGAGGTCCATGAGCCTCAGCGCCTCGCGGTGCGAGCAGCCGAACTTGCGGCTGAGCGGCCAGTCGGCCTCGCTCGCCTCGACCAGCATGCGGATGACGACCCGCGCGCCCGGCGCGTGCGCGGCGATCTTGCGCAGTTCCTCCTCGGCGTCGGCGGCGAACTGCTCCACCCCCATCGCGTGGGCGTGGGCGATGTCGGCCGCCCGCTTGATGGTATTGCCGAAGGCGATCCGCTCGGCGGGAACCCCGAGCCCGAGGCAGAGGTCGACCTCGCCGCGCGAGGCGCAGTCGAAGCGCCCGCCGAGCGCGAGGACCGCCGCCACGATCTCCGGCGCCGGGTTGGCCTTCACCGCATAGTGGATCGTCGCGTCGCCGAGCCCCGCCTCGAGTGCCCGGTACTTCTGCCGGAGCATCTCGAGGTCGAAGACCACGGTCGGCCGGTCGAAGTCGCGCGAGCGGATATAGGCATCCTGGCGCGGCGAGACGGCGCTCGCGGCCGGATGGATGTCGTAGAGTCGAGCGGCCTCGCCCGCAAAGGCGGCAGCGTATCGCATGCGCATCTCCATCAGTCCCGGGGGGCCAGTGCGCGCCCCGAAGTTCCCAAAAGAGACGTTACCGTCGCTGCGTGAGTTCTCCCGGAGGGGGACCTTACAGAGGCGCGTGCGTTGGCGTCAGAACGCGCATATGAGGCCTCGCCCGGTCGCAATCAAGCAAAATCGGACCGCATCGGCGAGATTTTGCGAAGACGTGATCTCGCGGCCCCCGATCCGTTAAAAGTCCGTTAAATCATAACCATAATCAGTGACCTGCACCTCTCCGCCCCGCTGCCGCCCGCCCCGGATCGGCGGATGCCCGAAAACGACGCCGCCACCGCCCCGGGTGCCGTCAGAGCCCGGCGAAGATGTCCCGCACCGCGAGGACGAGCCCCGGCGGATCGAGCCTCGCCTCCCCCTCGTGCAGGATGCGCACCCCGATCGCCCCCGCCTCGTCCCGCGCGTGGTGGATCACGACCTTCGCGTCGGTATCGACGATCAGGTAGTGCCGCACGCTCGG
>NZ_CALLYO010000360.1 GCF_937858865.1 uncultured Amaricoccus sp.
GCGGCCCCTCCTCCACCCGCGCCGCGCCGAAGCCGGCGAGCGCCCGCGCCAGCTCCGCCGCCCGATAGGCGACCGACCCGGCGAAGCCCTCGAGCCGCAGGAACGTCCCCCGCCCCGGCCGGTGCGCCGCGCCCGAGACCTGGAAGGGGGTGGCCAGCGCCGCCCGCATCGCCCGCCCGGCGGCCTCGTCGTCGAGCCCGCCCAGGACCACCGTCGCCACCGCCTGCGGCCGCGGCAGCACCTTGAAGGCGAGCTCGGTCAGCACCCCGAGCGTGCCGTGGCTGCCCGCCATCAGCTTCACCAGGTCGAGGCCGGTCACGTTCTTCATCACCCGCCCGCCGTTCTTCACCACGGCACCGGTGCCGTCGACGAAGCGCACCCCGATCAGGCTGTCGCGGCAGGCGCCGGCCTGGATGCGCCGCGGCCCGGAGGCGTTGACCGCGACCATGCCGCCCACGGTCGGCACGCCGTTCGCGCCCCCGATCGGCCGCGCGTCCCACGGCTCGAAGGGCAGCATCTGCCCCTCCGCCGCCAGCGCCGCCTCGACCTCGGCGAGCGGCGTCCCGGCGCGCACCACCATCGTCAGCGCCCCCGGCTCGTAGAGAGTGATCCCGGCCAGCCCCGCGACCGACAGCCGCGCGCCCGGGACCGGGTGGCCGATGCCGCGCGTGCCGCCGCCCTCGATCGCCAGCCCCTCGGCCGGCGCCCCCCGCACCATCTCCGCCAGCTCTTCCTCCGTACGCGGCCGCAGCGTCTCGCCGGATCCGGGCGCGTTAACGAAGGTTTCCATCAGGTTGACAGGTCATGACTTCCCATTCAAATTCAATAGCTTGCCCAAATGGGCGCGCGCGCCCACCTGCGCCGGGTGCCACCCCTCACGCCGCCCTCCGCGACTGGCTGGTGGCCAGCGGGAAGACCTTGGCCGGATTGAGCAGCCAGCGGGGATCGAAGACGTCCTTCACCCTGAGCTGCGCCTCCAGATCCTCCGCCGCATACTGCACGTCCATCAGGTCGCGCTTCTCCACCCCGACCCCGTGCTCGCCGGTCAGGCACCCGCCGACCTCGACGCAGAGCCGCAGGATGTCGAAACCGAGCGCCTCCGCCTTGGCGAGCTCCTCGGGATCGTTCGCGTCGTAGAGGATCAGCGGATGCATGTTCCCGTCCCCGGCATGGAAGACGTTGGCGACCGCCAGCCCATAGCCCTCGGTCAGCTCCCCGATCCGCCGCAGCACGAAGGGCAGCTCCCCGACCGGGATCGTCCCGTCGAGGCAGATATAGTCGGCGATCTGCCCCATCGCCCCGAAAGCGGCCTTCCTCCCCTTCCAGATCAGCGCCGATTCCTCCGCCGACCCGCTCTCGCGCAGCACCTCCGGCCCATGCCGCCGAGCCACCTCCATGATATGCCCGAGCTGCTCGGCGATCTCCGCCTCCGACCCCTCCACCTCGACGATGAGCAGCGCCTCCACGTCCGGATAGCCGGCATGGGCGAAGTCCTCGCACGCCCGGATGCACGGCCGGTCCATGAACTCGATCGCCACCGGCAGCACCCCGGCGCGGATGATGTCCGCGACGCAGGCCCCCGCCACCTCGCTCGAGGAGAACCCCATCAGCACCGGCCGCGCCCCCTCGGGCTTGGCGAGGATGCGCAGCGTCGCCTCGGTCACAACCCCGAGCTGCCCCTCCGAGCCGCAGATCACCCCGAGCAGGTCGTACCCCGGCGCGTCGAGATGCGCGCCCCCGATCTCGACCACGGTCCCGTCCATCAGCACCATGGTCACGCCGAGCAGGTTGTTGGTCGTCACCCCGTACTTCAGGCAATGCGCCCCGCCCGAGTTCATCGCGATGTTCCCGGCGATGGCGCAGGCGAGCTGGCTCGACGGATCCGGCGCATAGAAGAAGCCGTCCTCCTCCACCGCCCCGGTCACGCTGAGATTGGTCCGCCCCGTCTGCACCCGGATGAAGCGGTTCCCGTAGTCCGTCTCCAGCACCGCGTTCATCCGCGCCACCCCGAGCAGCACGCTGTCCGCCGTTGGCAGCGAGCCGCCGGCGAGGCTCGTCCCCGACCCCCGCGGCACCACCGGCACGCCCTCCGCGTGGCAGATCCGCAGCACCTCCGCCACCTCGGCGGTGGAGGAGGGCAGCACCACCGCCAGCGGCGAGCAGCGGTAGGCGGTCAGCGCGTCGCACTCGTAGGCGCGCACCTCGGCCGGATCGTGGATCACCCCGCCGGGCCCCAGCGCCGCCTGCAGACGGCGCACGATCTCGGCCTTGCGGGCGAGGATGGCGCGATCCGGCTCGGGCATCTGCATGGTCGGGCTCCCGGACTGTCGACCGAGAACCTAGGGCCGCCGGCGGGGGAAGCCAAGCCCTGCGTGCCTCCCCTGCCCCACTCCGATATACCGATCCCGCAGGGACGATTCACCGGGAGGCGCCACGTTGAGCACGATAAGCTACCTCACGCGGATCGAGTTCGGCGCGGGCGAGATCGCCCGCCTCCCCGACCTCCTCGCCGAGCTCGGCATCCGCCGCCCGCTCCTCGCCACCGACGCCGGCATCGTCGCCTCCGGCCTCGTGGCGCGCGTGACGGACCGCCTCCCCGCCGCCACCGTCTTCGACGCCACGCCGGCCAACCCCACCGAGGATGCGGTGACCGCGGCGCACGCGCTCTACCGGGCGGAGGGCTGCGACGGCATCGTCGGCCTCGGCGGCGGCTCCTCGCTCGACCTCGCCAAGGCGGTGCGCCTCCTCACCGGCCACGAGGGCCCGCTCGAACAGTATACTGCCGTCGCCGGCGGCGCCCGGCGCATCCACGGCCGGATCTGCCCGATGATCGCCGTCCCGACCACCGCCGGCACCGGCTCCGAGGTGGGGCGGGCGGCGGTCATCATCACCGCGGCCGGCCGCAAGCTCGGGATCGTCTCTCCCTTCATGCTGCCCTCGATCGCCCTCTGCGACCCCGAGCTCACCTACGGGCTGCCGCCGCGGCTGACCGCCGCCACCGGCATGGACGCGATCTCGCACTGCCTCGAGACCTACATGGCGCCCGCCTTCAACCCGCCGGCCGAGGCGATCGCGCTGCACGGGCTCGACTGCGGCCTCGCCGCCCTCGAGCGCGCCGTCGCCGACGGCACCGACCGCAACGCCCGCCGCGACATGATGGTCTGCGCGCTCGAGGGTGCGCTGGCCTTCCAGAAGGGTCTCGGCGCCGTGCACGCGCTGACCCACCCGCTCGGCGCGATCCGCGAGCTCAACCTCCATCACGGCACGCTGAACGCCGTGCTGATGCCGGCGGTGCTCCGCTTCAACCGCCCGGCGATCGGCGGCAAGTGGGACCTGCTCGCGAAGCGCATGGGAGGGGCGCCGGACCAGATCGTCGCCGCGCTGAACGCACGGATCGGCATGCCGCCCGGCCTGACCGGGCTGGGCGTGACCGAGGCGATGATGGAAACGGTCGCGCACGCGGCGCCGAACGACCACTGCCACGCGACGAACCCCCGCCTCGCCACGCCGGAGGAATATCTGGCGATCCTGCGCGAC
>NZ_CALLYO010000361.1 GCF_937858865.1 uncultured Amaricoccus sp.
GCCAGGCGGTCATCAACGCCGGGCTCGGCGGCCACGTCCAGGTCGTCGCCTACGATGCCACCAAGGACGCGATCGAGTCGCTGAACCAGGGCGTCGTGACCATGGTCCTCGCCCAGAAGCCCTTCGACATGGGCTATATGGCGGTGCAGTTCGCCGCCGCCGACGCCGCCGGCGTCACCAGCCTGCCGCGGCGGGTGGAGACCGGCTTCGCGATCATCGACAAGGACAATATCTCCGACCCCGAGATCGCGCGCTTCATCTACCAGGTGCCCGGCAACTGACGTGCCCCCGGCGGGGCGCGCCGGCGCGGCGCCCCCGCCCCACCCCGGGAAGCCAGCCTCGTGAGCGTCCTCGACCAGAGCCCATCCGCGGCCCGGACCGTCTCGCAGCGGGCGGTCCTCGCCGTCAGCCGCTTCTGGGCCTGGGCCTTCCTCGGGCTGCTCATCCTCTTCTTCGTCGTCGCCGTGCCGCTGGTGAGCGGGGGGTCGGTCAGCTTCCTCACCGTCCGCAACTCGCAGAACATCCTCGTCGCGATCACGCCGATCCTGCTGCTCGGCCTCGGGCAGACCTTCGTCATCATCGGCGCCGGCATCGACCTCTCGGTCGGCTGGGTGATGAGCCTCTGCTCGGTCACCTCGGCCCTCGCCATCCGCTGGGCCTTCAACCACGGCGTGCCGCTCTTCCCCTCGGCGGTGATCGGCTTCACCGCCGCGGTGGCGACGGCGGGCCTCGTCGGCTTCCTCAACGGCGTCATCATCGCCAAGCTGAAGGTACCGGCCTTCATCGTCACCCTCGGCTCGTCCTTCATCGTGCGCGGCGCGGCGCTGCTCATGGCCGAGAACACCACCGTCATCGGCCTGCCCCCCGGCATCCGCGCCTACGGCAACGAGGCCGTCGCCTACTTCATCCGCGGCGAGGGCGGCGGCTTCTACTGGCTGGCCCCGCCCGAGGTCTCGGGCGAGCTCCTGCGCCGGATGGACCGCATCCTGCCCTATCCGGTCGTCATCACCGCGATCGTCGTCGGCATCGCCATGTTCCTCCTGCGCAAGACGCAGTTCGGCCGCCACACCTACGCGATCGGCGGCAACCTCGAGGCGGCGCGGCGCGCCGGCATCCCGGTCGACCGGCGGATCATCGTCCTCTACATGCTCTCGGCGATCACCGCCGGCATCGCCGGCTTCCTCTCGACGCTGCGCTTCAGCGCCGGCTCGGCCGTCATCGGCGACCCGCTGCTGCTCTCCTCGATCGCCGCCGTCATCATCGGCGGGGTCAGCCTCTTCGGCGGCGCCGGCACCATCACCGGCACGGTGATCGGCTCGCTGATCATCGCGGTGCTGACCACCGGGCTCGTGATGCTGAACGTCGACGCCTTCTGGCAGTTCATCGTCGTCGGCGCCGTCGTGATCATCGCCGTCCTGATCGACCAGTCGCGCGACCTCATCGTCGGGCGGGTGCGCCAGCCATGACCGAGCCGGTCCTCTCCGTCCGCAACCTCACCAAGCGCTTCGGCGGGCTGACCGCCGTGAAGGGCGTCAGCCTCGACGTCCGCGCCGGCGAGGTCGTGGGCCTGCTCGGCGACAACGGCGCCGGCAAGTCGACGCTGATCAAATGCGTCAGCGGCGTCTACGCCGCCGAGGAGGGCGAGATCTGGCTGAACGGCGCGCGCACCAGCTTCGCGACCCCCATCGACGCCCGCAGCCACGGGATCGAGACGATCTACCAGGACCTCGCCCTCGCCAACAACCTCGACGTCCCGGCCAACATCTTCCTCGGGCGCGAGCTCAAGTCGCGCCATCTCGGCGGCCTGGTGAGGACGCTGGACGAGCGCCGCATGCTGGCCGAATCGCAGGCCGCGCTCGACGAGCTCGACATCCACTTCCCGACCCTGACCCAGCCGATCGAGAGCCTGTCCGGCGGCCAGCGCCAGGCGGTCGCCATCGCCCGCGCCGTCTACTGGGACGCGCGCCTCATGATCATGGACGAGCCGACCAACAACCTCGGCGTCCCCGAGCAGCAGAAGGTGCTCGAACTCATCGCCCGGCTGCGCGACCAGGGCGTGCCGGTCATCCTCATCACCCACACGCTGCCCGACGTCTTCGCCGTCTGCGACCGCATCGTCGTCATGCACCGCGGCCGCAAGGTCGCCGAGAAGCCGGTCGGCGACACCGACACGGGCGAGCTCGTCCACTACATGGTCGGCGCCCGCGACGACTTCGCGCCGGCGGCCTAAGGGACTTCGATCCCGATGTAGGTCCAAACCTAATCTTGCCGCGCGAGCACTTCAG
>NZ_CALLYO010000362.1 GCF_937858865.1 uncultured Amaricoccus sp.
CGGCCGAGCTGCTGCTCGGCCTCCTCATCCTCGCCCTCGCCAGCGGCTTCCGCATGACCCCGCCGCCGCGCGCCCTCGCCGCCGCGGCAAGCGCGCCACAGGCGGCCCATGCCCACGCGCACGGCCGCACCGTCATGGCCGGCATCATGCTGACGCCCGGCCGCGCCGGCGCCAACATGGTCGAGGTCGCGGTCGAGACCACCGACCAGGCGCCGCTCGACCCGCTCGAGGTCACGCTCGCCTTCTCCGATCCCGCGCGCGGCGTGGAACCGATCCGGCTCCCCGCGACGCGTGACGCCGGGCGCTGGCGCGCCGGCCCGATCCAGCTCCCCCACCCCGGCGAATGGACGCTGACCATCGACATCCTCGTCAGCGACTTCGCCAAGGAGACCCTCGCGACCGACATCGAGATCGCCCCCTGACCGCAGACCGGACGCACGCGGCCTTGCATCCGATCGCGTTTCGTTCTCATTATCCGACTCGCACAATCGCTGCGAGAGGCCTATCTACAGGCCCGGCGAGGCGGGGACTCAGCCGGGACCGGATAGGGCCGCCCAGGAGCGGGACATGCCAGAGCAGAAGTTCATCGAGATCCGCGGGGCGCGCGAGCACAACCTCAAGTCGATCGACATCGACATCCCGCGTGACCGCCTCGTCGTGCTGACCGGCCTGTCCGGGTCGGGCAAATCCTCGCTCGCCTTCGACACCATCTATGCCGAGGGCCAGCGCCGCTACGTCGAGAGCCTCTCCGCCTACGCGCGGCAGTTCCTCGACATGATGCAGAAGCCCGACGTCGACCATATCACCGGCCTCTCGCCGGCGATCTCGATCGAGCAGAAGACCACCTCGAAGAACCCGCGCTCCACCGTCGGCACCGTCACCGAGATCTACGACTACCTGCGCCTGCTCTTCGCCCGCGTCGGCACCCCCTACTCCCCGGCGACCGGCCTCCCGATCGAGGCGCAGCAGGTGAGCCAGATGGTCGACATCACCATGGCGCTGCCCGAGGGCACCCGCGCCTACCTGCTCGCCCCCATCGTGCGCGACCGCAAGGGCGAATACCGCAAGGAATTCCAGGAGCTCCTGAAGAAGGGCTTCCAGCGCGTCAAGGTGAACGGGGCCTTCCACGACCTCGACTCCCCGCCCGAGCTCGACAAGAAGTACCGCCACAACATCGACGTCGTCGTCGACCGCATCGTCGTCCGCGAGGGGCTGGAGACGCGCCTCGCCGACAGCCTGCGCACCGCCCTCGACCTCGCCGACGGCATCGCCATCCTCGAGACCGCCCCACCCGAGGGCGAGGAACCGCAGCGCATCACCTTCTCCGAGAACTTCGCCTGCCCGGTCTCCGGCTTCACCATCCCCGAGATCGAGCCGCGGCTCTTCTCCTTCAACGCCCCCTACGGCGCCTGCCCGGCCTGCGACGGCCTCGGGGTCGAGCTCTTCTTCGATCCGCGCCTCGTCGTTCCCGACGACAGCCTGCCGCTTCTGCGCGGCGCCATCGCGCCCTGGTCGCGCGGCCAGTCGCCCTGGTACCGCCAGACCATGGAGGCGCTGGCCCGCCACTACGGCTTCGACGCCAGGAAGCGCTGGCGCGACCTCCCCGACCAGGCGAAGCAGGTCCTCCTCTACGGCTCCGAGGGCGAGAAGATCCGCTTCCGCTACGACGAGGGCGGCCGCGTCTACGAGATCGACCGCCCGTTCGAGGGGGTGATCCCGAACCTCGAGCGCCGCTACCGCGAGACCGACTCGGCCTGGTCGCGCGAGGACATGGAGCGCTTCCAGAACAACCGCCCCTGCGGCACCTGCCACGGTTTCCGCCTGAAGCCCGAGGCGCTGGCGGTGAAGATCGGCGGCCTGCACGTCGGCGAGGTCGTGCGCATGTCGATCCGCGAGGCGCTCGCCTGGGTCGAGACCGTCCCCGCCGCGCTGACCGCGCAGAAGAACGAGATCGCCCGCGCCATCCTGAAGGAGATCCGCGAGCGCCTCGGCTTCCTGGTCAACGTCGGCCTCGACTACCTTACCCTCGCCCGCAACGCCGGCACCCTCTCCGGCGGCGAGAGCCAGCGCATCCGCCTCGCCTCGCAGATCGGCTCCGGCCTCACCGGCGTCCTCTACGTCCTCGACGAGCCCTCGATCGGCCTCCACCAGCGCGACAACGGCCGCCTCCTCACCACCCTCAAGAACCTGCGCGACGCCGGCAACACGGTCATCGTCGTCGAGCACGACGAGGAGGCGATCCGCGAGGCCGACCACGTCATCGACATCGGCCCCGGCGCCGGCGTGCACGGCGGCGAGATCATCGCCGCCGGCACCCCCGAGGACATCGCCACCGCCCCCGCCTCGATCACCGGCCAGTACCTGACCGGCAAGCGTGCCATCCCGGTCCCGCCCGAGCGCCGCAAGGGCAACGGCAAGAAGGTCCGGGTGGTGAACGCCACCGGCAACAACCTCCAGGGCGTCACCGCCGCCTTCCCCCTCGGCACCTTCACCTGCGTCACCGGCGTCTCCGGCGGCGGCAAGTCGACGCTGACCATCGAAACCCTGTTCAAGACCGCCTCAATGCGCCTCAACGGCGCCCGCCAGACCCCCGCCCCCTGCGAGGCGGTGGAAGGCCTCGAGCATCTCGACAAGGTCATCGACATCGACCAGTCGCCGATCGGCCGCACCCCGCGCTCCAACCCGGCCACCTATACCGGCGCCTTCGGCCCCATCCGCGACTGGTACGCCGGCCTGCCCGAGGCCAAGGCACGCGGATACGGCCCCGGCCGCTTCAGCTTCAACGTCAAGGGCGGCCGCTGCGAGGCCTGCCAGGGCGACGGCGTCATCAAGATCGAGATGCACTTCCTGCCCGACGTCTACGTCACCTGCGAGACCTGCAAGGGCAAGCGCTACAACCGCGAGACGCTGGAAGTCCTCTTCAAGGGCAAGAGCATAGCGGACGTCCTCGACATGACCGTCGAGGACGCCGAGCAGTTCTTCTCCGCCGTCCCCGCCATCCGCGAGAAGATGACCACCCTGATGCGCGTCGGCCTCGGCTACATCAAGGTCGGCCAGCAGGCCACCACCCTCTCCGGTGGCGAGGCCCAGCGCGTGAAGCTCTCCAAGGAGCTCGCCCGCCGCTCCACCGGCCGCACCCTCTACATCCTCGACGAGCCCACCACCGGCCTCCACTTCGAGGACACCCGCAAGCTCCTCGAGGTCCTCCACGAGCTCGTCGACCAGGGCAACACCGTCGTCGTCATCGAGCACAACCTCGACGTCATCAAGACCGCCGACCACATCATCGACATCGGCCCCGAGGGCGGCGACGGCGGCGGCACCATCGTCGCCACCGGCACCCCGGAGCAGATCGCACGGGTCAAGGGAAGCCACACCGGCCACTACCTCGCCACGATCCTCGGCGCCCGCCGGGTGGCGGCGGAATAGCCCGTTCCCCCGTGGGCGCAAACGCCGCCCTGCCCCCCCACTTCGCTGCCTGGTTCGCTCGCCGCGGCTGGACCCCGCACCCGCACCAGCTCGCCCTCCTCGCCCGCGCCGCCGATCCCGCCACCCTCCTCGTCGCCCCGACCGGCGGCGGCAAGACGCTGGCCGGCTTCCTCCCCTCCCTCGTCGAGCTCGGCCCCGCCCCGCCCCCCGGCCTCCACACCCTCTACGTCTCGCCGCTCAAGGCGCTCGCCGCCGACATCCGCCGCAACCTCGCCACCCCCCTCGCCGAGATGGACCTCGCCATCCGCGTCGAGGACCGCACCGGCGACACCGGCCAGGCCCAGCGTGCCCGCCAGCGCGTCGACCCGCCGCACATCCTCCTCACCACCCCCGA
>NZ_CALLYO010000363.1 GCF_937858865.1 uncultured Amaricoccus sp.
GACACAGATTGGCGCGAAGACGCCGGGTGACGCAAGGGATCAGCCGGCGCCGGCCGCCAGTGCGCGGCGGGCCCAGTCGCAGGCGGCCTCGGGGTCGTCGACGGCGGCGTCGGGGAGCGACCAGTAGCCCATGCGGGCGGTGACGCCGTCGCGGCGGGTGTAGGCGAACTGCTCGGCGCCCTCGGCGGCGAGCGCTTCGGCGAGAGGTCCGGCGGCCTTCAGGTAGATGCGCTCTCCGCCGGCGACGATCGCGAAGACCTGGCCGTCGCGGTAGAGGGTGAGGCCGCCCATCATGGCGCGGGCGCTCAGGCGGCCGAGGCCGTCGAAGAGCTCGAGCACGAAGGCGCGGGTGGCGGCGGAGACCGCCATGTCACGTGTCGGCGAACTTGATCGATTCGCCGCAGCCGCAGGCCTCGGTGACGTTGGGGTTGTTGAAGCGGAAGCCCGACTCGACGAGCCCGGTCGCATAGTCGATCTCGGTGCCGAAGAGGAACATCTGCGCCATCGGCGCGATCATCACCCGGGCGCCGTTGCTCTCCACCACCTCGTCGTGCGGATGGATCTCGTCGACATACTCCATGGTGTATTCCATGCCGGCGCAGCCGCCCTTCCTGACGCCGATGCGCAGCCCCTTGCTGCCGCCCTTCTGCATCAGGCGGGCGATCTGCGTTTCCGCCGCCGGCGTCATGGTGACGGGCGGCTTGCCGGGAATGCCGAACATGCGTGTCCTCGCGACGGTTCGTCCCTGAAGTAGTGCGGTTGCCGCCGCGCCTCAAGGGCCGAGGGCAACGAGGACGAGGTGGGTGGCGAAGGCGACGACGAGGCCCCAGGCGAAGCTCGCGAGCGTCCCGATGATGACATACTCGCTGACGCCGCGGTCCTTGTCGTGCGCGAGGTCGTTGAAGCGCAGCAGCGACTTGGCGGCGATCAGGAAGCCGATGCCGTCGGGCTGGCCGGCGATCACCAGCATCAGGATCATCGCCCGCTCCAGCCGCCCGATGAGCCGCCCGCCGCGCGGCAGGCTGGCCGGGTCGGGGGGCTTGAGGTCGGACATGAGCGCCCGCACCGCATAGTCGCCGCCCCAGACGGCGAGCACGAAGCCGGCGCCGAGCGCCATCGCCTGCGGCAGGAGGGCGAAGGCGCCGGGCGCGTTTGCCCAGAGGCCGGCGTCCCAGGCGCCCGGGAACAGGCTGGCGCCGATGACGATGACCGCGAGATGCGCCGCCTGGTCGATGGCGAAGGGGCCGAAGCCGCCGCCGCCGTGGCGGAGCTTGAGCCAGTCGATGACGAAGTGGCTGACGGCGACGAGGATGAGGAGGAGCGGCTCGAGCGGCAGGCCGAGCGCCGCCCAGCTCACCAGGGTGACGATGCAGACGTGCAGCAGCAGGACATGCGGACGCCCCTTCTGGCGCACCATCTCGTCGGTCTGCATGATGAAGTCGGCGAGCGCATGGCCGAAGGTCAGGGCGGCCGCCGTCTCAAGCACGATGGTACGCGAGGGCGAGAGGGGCCGTCATGCGGCATTGCCCGCGGCGGTGCCGGCGAAGTCCGCCTCCCAGTCGCGCAGCGCGTGGCGGATGGCGGTGCCGCCGGCGCCGGCGAGGCGGTAGTTGACCGCCTGCGGCGAGATGCCGAGCCGCGGCGCGATGTCGGTGAGCGTGGGATTGTCGGGCGCGAGGTGCAGCGCCATCGCCTCGGCCTGCTCGCGGGTCCAGCGCGCCGTCCGTTCGTCGAGCAGGTCGACGACGATGCGGTGGAGCGTCGTGACGCCGTCGCCGTCGATGACGAGGCGCCGCGTCCGCGGCATCCGGTCGAGCGCATGGCCGGAGGTCTCGAAGGCCGGCCCGTGCCCGTCCGCCAGATCCCCCGATCCCATGCCGTCGATGCGGCCGATGCCGATCGCGGCGCGGGTGGCAAGGCCGGCGTCGGCCGCCCTGAGGCGCGCGATGATGGTGAGCGCGGCGCGGAGCCCGAGGCCGGGCACGGCGACATAGATCTGCCAGCCGTCGCCGCGATAGCGGGTGAAGCGCGTGTCGGCGCCGGTCCAGGCGGAAATGCCGCGCGCCGTCTCGGCCAGCGCCTGCATCGCCTGCTCGAGCGCGGCGACCGGCTTCTCGGTCGAGCCTACGAGATCGCCGGTCAGGATCGCGGCCGTCCCGGCTCTCGGCTTCGCTGCTGGCGCCATGAGGGGTCCGCCGGCTTGATTACGCTGATATCAAGGGTTACCACTTGATATGCGGCAAAACAAGTTTCGCGGCTTGAACGGCCGCGGGTCCGCTCACATGAACCCGAGCTCGAGCCGGGCCTCG
>NZ_CALLYO010000364.1 GCF_937858865.1 uncultured Amaricoccus sp.
AGAGGAAGCCGCGCCCGTCGCCGAGGTCGGGGTTGTAAACGCGGAACTGGTGCCCATGGTAGCGCAGCGCCAGCGGCTCGGGGAAGCTCTCCGGCAGCGGCTCGAAGCGGGCAAAGTGGCGGATCCATGCCTCGTCCGGCAGCCCGGCGAGGCCGATGCGCGCCGCCCAGCGGTCGTTGCGGAAGCGGAGCCGGGCCTCGGGAAAGGTCGCCGGCCGCACCGGGTCGAAGAGCGCCTCGCCGAGGCGGGCGTGGATGACCTCGGGGCGGAAGTCGGGGTGCGCCATGACCCAAGCGGTATGCGGGCCGGCGACCGGGGGCAAGGGCCGCGCCGGAACCAACCGCCGGAACGGGCGTTGTTGGCATCGAGCAGGCACCGGAGACGGCGCCCGAGACAACAAGGGGAAGGACAGTCCCATGAAGACCAGGCTTCTCGCCGCGGTTTCCGCGGCCGCTCTTTCGCTGACCCTCGTCGCCGCCCCCACGCTGGCGCAGGTGCGGCAGCTGAACGATTCCGCCTTGACCGGGATGGCCGCCCTCGGGATCGACACGACCGGCCTCGTGGTGACCGCCGATCAGGCGGCGCAGATCGAGAACGTGCTCGGCTCGAGCGATGCCGACAGCATCAAGAAGGCGCACATCGAGGAGATCGTCGGCGGCGAGGCGACGGCCACCGGCCGGCTCGGCACCGATCAGCTCCGTTCCTCCGCCCAGGCCGACATGGCCGCGCTCGGGCTCGATACCGAGGTCGTGCCGATGCTGACGGTCGAGCAGCTCGCGGCCATCCAGAACGTCTCGGGCTCGGAGGCGACCGACGATTCGAAGCGCGCCCAGATCTCCGCCATCGTCGGCGAGACTACCCCGGGCGCCGGCGCCATGGGCGCCAACGACAACGCCGTCATGGCCGACGTGGCGGGGCTCGGCATCAACACCAACGAGATCGGCGTGCTGAGCGCCGCGCAGATGACGCAGATCCAGACGGTGCTGAGCAGCGCCGGCACGGATAGCGAGAAGAGGGCGCAGATCGAGCGCATCATCGCCGAATAGGCAGTCCCCCATGCGCTTGAGGGAGGGCCGGTCCGCAAGGGCCGGCCCGACTGCTGTTCAGGCCGGCACGCCGGTCATCTGGTGGAGCTGGGCCACCGCCTCGGGCGCGAGGCCGAGCGCCTGGGCGAGCTGGCGCAGATAGGCCTTCTCCTGGTCGGTGTCGGCGTGGATGGCGAGGATCGAGGCGGCGTAGACCTGCGCGGCCTGCGCCGGGTTGCGCGCCTCCGCCGCCAGCGCCGCCACGTCGAGCGGCTGCGCCATCTGGTCGAGGACGAACTGCTTCTCCGCCGCCGTCGCCTGGTCGGAGCTGATCTTGCCGATGATCTTCTGCATCTCGGCCTGGTCGATCTGCCCGTCCGCCTTGGCGGCGGCGATCATCGCCTTCAGCACCAGCTTCTCGCTGTCCTCGTCGGTGACCGCGCGGATCTCGCCGGGCTCGAGGGTCGGCGCGGCCTCGCCCGCGGCCCCCGCCTCGCGCGCGGCCTGGGCGCGCTTCAGCGCGCCGAGGGCCAGCGTGCCGAGGACCGCCATCGCGCCCCCGCGCGCCGCGCCGCCGAGCCCGCCGCCGAGCAGCGCCCCGGCGGCCGCGCCGATGCCGCCGATCTGCGCCCCGGAGAGGCTGCCCACCTGGTCCTGCCGCAGGAAGTCGCGCGCCCTGTCGGCGAAGCCGCCGACGGCGCCCCCCGGGCCGCCGGCACCGCCGAGCGCCTCCTGGAGCTGGCCGAAGATGCCCTGGAGCCCGTCGCCCTGGTCCATGTTGTCGGCGGTCTGCTGGAGCCGCCCGCGGGTCCCGGTCTGCCCGCCGAGCCCCTGTTGCATGATCTGTCCGAGAATATTGCCGAAGCTCATCGGCATCCCTCCCTGTGCTGTGCCGCGTCGCCAGAGCTAGCAGAAAGCCGGCGTGCGCGCCAAAGCTTTCGCCGGTGAGCGGCCGCGACGGCGTGCGGCACGCGCCGCCGCGGGCGCGAAATCGCCGGTAATGGGTTGAAGTCGAGGGCGTTCATCTTCGTTGGACGGTGCCGCGGGCGAGGCTGCGCCCGCTCGCGGGGTCGAAGCCGTGCAGCCGGCTCTCGTCGATGGCGAAGGGGACCTCCTCGTCGATGCCGAGCCGGGCCACCGCCGGGGCCGTCGCCTTGAAGAGCGTCTCGCCGGTGCGCAGCGTCACCACCTGCTCGACGCCGTGGTTCTCGACGTGGTGCACCCGCGCCCGGCCCTCGCCGCGGCCGATCGCGATGTCCTCGGCGCGCACCCCGAGGGTCAGCG
>NZ_CALLYO010000365.1 GCF_937858865.1 uncultured Amaricoccus sp.
GGGGGCGAGGCGGGCGGCCTTGGCCGGGCTCGCCGGGACGAGGGCGAGGGCGGCGGCCGGCACCTCGAGGAAGGCGCCGAGGGTCGCCGGGGGTAGGTTGCCGTCGAGGACGAGGGTGCCGGGCCAGGGCGAGGGGAGGCGGCCGTCGCGCAGCGGGGCGAGGAGCGCGAGGCCGGCGCGCTCGAGCCCGGCGCAGTCGGCGACGGCGGCGTGCAGCGCGCCGGTCGGGCCCTCGATGCCGAGGTAGCGGTCGGTCGGGCCGTCGTGGCGGTGGAGGCCGGCGCAGTCGACGCCGGCGGCGCTGAGGTCGGCGGCCAGCGCCGCGCCCTCCGGGTCGCGGCCGATGGCGGCGAGGAGCACGGCGGGGTGGCCGAGCGCGGCGAGGGCGCGGGCGACGTTCTGGGCGACGCCGCCCGGGCGGCGGCTGACGCGGCCGGGCACGTCGGCGCCCGGGAGGAGCGCGTGGGAGGTCTGGCCGATGATGTCCCAGTGGGCCGCCCCGGCGCAGAGGAAGGAAGGCGGGGCGGGCGTCACCTGGGGGCGAAGAGGAGCTTGACGTAGGTGCGCTGCAGCAGGATCTGCTCGGCAAGGAGCCGCGGCTCGCCGAGGGCCTTGGACATGACGATGCCCCCCTCGACGACGGTGGAGAGCATGTCGGCGAGGGCGACGAGATCGACCGGCTCGGACGGGGGGTAGCGCTCGGCCACCGCTTCGAGTTCGGCGAGGAAGATCGCCCGCCAGTTGAGGACGACCTGGCGGTTGAGCGCGCGCACCTCGCGGTCGAAGAGCCGCTCCTGGTAGCAGACGGTGGTGACGATGCAGCCGGGATGGCCGTTCGGCATGTCGGCCATCATCTCGGCAAGCAGCCTGAGGCCGACGAGGAAGGCGTGCAGCGGATCGTCGGAGAGCTCGTGGCCGCGGCGGAAGACCTCGGCGAGCAGCGCCCGGTCCTCGTGCATCGACATCTCGAGCAGCGCGCGGGCGAGCTCGTTCTTGTCGCGGAAATGGTAGAAGAAGCCGCTCCGGGTGATCTCGGCCCCGGCGACGATCTCCTCGATCGAGGTGGCGTCGAAGCCCTTGGCGAGGATCGCGTCCCGCGCGACCTCGAGGATGCGCCGGCGGGTCTGTTCGCCCCGCGAGGCGGCCTTCGGCAGCACTGCGACTGTACCCACGGTACGGAATCTCCGACGGCTGGGGGCGGCCTTCCGGGGGCGCGCCGCGCAATGGGCTGTAAGGCAAGGACAATTTCCGGATGGCGGGACTATACCGCAAAGCCGCTATCGCGGCCAGCGGGATTTCGGCACCTTCGGCGCCATCAACGACATCCGAGGATTGTGAGCCATGCGTGCGAAGTACCGGAATTCGTTGCCACAACTTGGCAATACCCTTTTCCTGACCGACGGCGGCCTCGAGACGACGCTGATCTTCCACGAGGGGATCGAGCTGCCGCATTTCGCCGCCTT
>NZ_CALLYO010000366.1 GCF_937858865.1 uncultured Amaricoccus sp.
GGCGGCCACGGCCTCGGCGCCGCCTACTATCTGGCGAAGGAGCACGGGATCACCAACGTTGCGGTGATCGAGAAGGGCTGGCTCGGCGGCGGCAACACCGGCCGCAACACCACCATCATCCGCTCGAACTACCTCTACGACGAGAGCGCCGGGCTCTACGATCACGCCCTCGACCTCTGGGAGAACCTCTCCCAGGAGCTGAACTACAACGTCATGTTCTCCAAGCGCGGCGTGTTGATGCTGGCGCACAACGTCCACGACGTGCAGTCCTTCCAGCGCCACGTGCACTCGAACCGCCTGAACGGCGTCGACAACGCGTGGCTCACGGCGAAGGAGGCGAAGCTCTTCTGCCCGCCGCTCGACATCTCGCCCTCCGCCCGCTACCCGGTGATGGGCGCCGCGCTGCAGCGCCGCGCCGGCACCGCCCGCCATGACGCCGTCGCCTGGGGCTACGCCCGCGCCGCCGCCGCCCGCGGCGTCGACATCATCCAGAACTGCCCGGTGACCGCGATCCGCCGCGGGCCCGACGGCAGCGTCACCGGCGTCGAGACCGCCAAGGGCTTCATCGCCGCCAAGAAGGTCGGGGTGTCGGCCGCCGGCCACACCTCGGTGGTGATGCAGACCGCCGACGTGCGGCTGCCGCTCGAGAGCTACCCGCTGCAGGCGCTGGTATCCGAGCCGATCAAGCCGATCTTCCCCTGCGTCGTGATGTCGAACTCGGTGCACGCCTATATCAGCCAGTCCGACAAGGGCGAGCTCGTCATCGGCTCCGGCACCGACCAGTACGTCAGCTACTCGCAGCGCGGTGGCCTGCCGCTGATCGAGCACACGCTCGCAGCGATCTGTGAGATCTTCCCGATCTTCCGCCGGATGCGGATGCTGCGCAAATGGGGTGGCATCGTCGACGTGACCCCCGACCGCTCGGCGATCGTCGGCAAGACTCCGGTGCCGAACCTCTATGTCAACTGCGGCTGGGGCACCGGCGGCTTCAAGGCGACGCCGGGCGCGGCGCACACCTTCGCCCACACCATCGCCCGTGACGAGCCGCACCCGATCAACGCCCCGTTCACGCTCGAGCGCTTCACCACCGGCCGGCTGATCGACGAGGCGGCCGCCGCCGCCGTCGCGCACTGAGGAGGTTTGCGATGCTGCTGATCCACTGCCCCTACTGCGACGAGGACCTCCCCGAGCTCGAGTTCGCCTACGCCGGCGAGGCCCACATCGACCGGCCGAAGGATCCCTCGGCCCTGTCGGACGAGGAATGGCGCGACTTCCTGTTCATCCGCTCCAATCCCCGCGGCCACCACTTCGAGCGCTGGCGCCACGTCAACGGCTGCGCCCGCTTCTTCAACGCGGTGC
>NZ_CALLYO010000367.1 GCF_937858865.1 uncultured Amaricoccus sp.
CTCGATGCAGGGGATCTGGACGAGGCCCTTCACCGGGTCGCAGGTCATGCCGAGGTGGTGCTCGAGCGCGATCTCGGCGGCGTTCTCGACCTGGGCGTTGCTGCCGCCGAGGGCGGCCGAGAGGCCGGCGGCGGCCATGGCGGCGGCGGAGCCGACCTCGCCCTGGCAGCCGACCTCGGCGCCGGAGATCGAGGCGTTGGTCTTGATGATGCCGCCGACGGCGGCGGCGGTGAGCAGGAACTCGCGGATGCCGCCGGTGGTCGCGCCGACGCAGTGGTCGCGGTAGTAGCGGAGGACGGCGGGGACGACGCCGGCGGCGCCGTTGGTGGGGGCGGTGACGACCTGGCCGCCGGCGGCGTTCTCCTCGTTGACGGCCATGGCGTAGACCGAGAGCCAGTCGTTGGCGACGTGGGGCTGCGCTATGTTGTTGCCGCGCTCGGCGAGGAGCGCCTCGTGAATGGCCTTCGCGCGGCGGCGGACCTTGAGGCCGCCCGGCAAGGTTCCGTCGGCGGCGAGGCCGCGGTCGATGCAGGCGTTCATCACCTGCCAGAGCCGGTCGAGGCCAGTGTCGAGTGGGCCGAGGCCGCCGGCGGTCTCGTTGGCGCGCTTCATCGCGGCGATGGAGAGGCCGGACGCTTCGCCCATGGCTAGCATTTCGGCGGCGTTGGCGAACGGGTGGGGGCGGTCGACCTTGGCGTCGTCGCCCTTCATAGCCTCCGTCTTCATCTGGCGCTCGGTCAGCACGAAGCCGCCGCCGATCGAGTAGTAGGTCTCGGTCAGGTGCAGATTGCCGGCAGCGTCGAAGGCCTTGAGCACCATACCGTTGGCGTGGCCGGGGAGCGGCGGACCGTAGTCGAAGACGACGCCCTTGTCGGAGTCGAAGGCGAGCGAGCCGATGCCGGGGACCTCGATGGAACCGGTCTCGACGAGCGCTGCCAGCCGGCGCTCGGCCTCGGCGGGATCAAGGGTGTCGGGTACGAAGCCGAGGAGGCCGAGGATGACTGCGCGGTCGGTAGCGTGGCCTTTGCCGGTGAAGGCTAGGCTGCCGTGGAGCGACGCCTCGAGCCGGGCCGGCGCACCGGAGCCGGGGACACGGTCGGCGCCCGAGCGCAGGGCGTCGAGGAAGCGGGCGGCGGCGAGCATCGGCCCCATGGTGTGGGAGCTCGAGGGGCCGACGCCGATCTTGAAGATGTCGAAGACGCTGAGGAACATGGCCGCCTCCGGAGCGCGGAGCGGGCACGCGTGCCCGCTCCGACATCCTGTTGAATTGGAAAGCACTTCCGCACGGCGTTAACCGTGCGGAAAGCAAGGTTAAGCTCAGTCGGCATAGATCGGGTAGGCGTCGGTGAGCTTCTTCACCTCGGCCATCACCTCGGCCTCGACCGCCGCGTCACCCTCCGCGCCCGAAGCGGCGAGAGCGTCGACGACCTTCAGCACCAGCTCGCCCACCTTCGCGAACTCCGCCTCGCCGAAGCCGCGGGTTGTGCCGGCGGAGGAGCCGAGGCGCACGCCTGATGTGACGAAGGGCTTCTCCGGGTCGAAGGGGATGGCGTTCTTGTTGCAGGTGAGGCCGGCCCGCTCGAGCGCCCGCTCGGCGTCGCGGCCCTTCACGCCCTTCGGGCGCAGGTCGACCAGAACCATGTGGCAGTCGGTGCCGCCGGAGACGATATCGAGCCCGCCCTTCTGCAGCGTGTCGGCGAGGGTGCGGGCGTTGGCGATGACGCGGGCGGCGTAGTCCTTGAACTCCGGGCGCAGCGCCTCGCCGAAGGCGACGGCCTTGGCGGCAATGACGTGCATCAGCGGGCCGCCCTGGTTGCCGGGGAAGACGGCGGAGTTGAGCTTCTTCGCCAGCGCCTCGTCGTTGGTCAGGATGATGCCGCCGCGCGGGCCGCGCAGCGTCTTGTGCGTGGTCGAGGTGACGACGTGGGCGTGTGGCACCGGATTCGGGTAGAGCCCGGCGGCGATCAGGCCGGCATAGTGTGCCATGTCGACCATGAGGTAGGCACCGACCTCGTCGGCGATCTTGCGGAAGCCCTCGAAGTCGATGGCGCGCGGGTAGGCCGAGGCGCCGGCGAGGATCAGCTTCGGGCGGGTTTCCAGCGCGCGCTCGCGGACCACGCCCATGTCGATCAGCTGGTCCTGCTCGCGCACCTGGTAGTCGACGACGTCGAACCACTTGCCGGACATGGTGACGGGCGAGCCGTGGGTCAGGTGGCCGCCGTGGGCGAGCGACATGCCCATGAACCGGTCGCCGGGCTGCAGGAGCGCGAGGAACACGGCCTGGTTGGCTTGCGCGCCCGAATGCGGCTGGACGTTGGCATAGGCGGCTCCGAACAGCTCCTTGACGCGGTCGATGGCGATGGTCTCGACCTCGTCGACGAACTCGCAGCCGCCGTAGTAGCGCTTGCCGGGGTAGCCCTCGGCGTACTTGTTGGTCAGCACCGAGCCCTGGGCGATCAGCACGTCGCGGGACACGATGTTCTCGGACGCGATGAGTTCGATCTGGTGCTGTTGGCGGCCGAGCTCGCGGCCGATGGCGGCAGCGATCGCGTCGTCGGAGAGGCGGGAGGCGTCGGTGTCGAGCATGGGAGTTCCTTCTGGTCTCAGAGGCCGGCGGCGAGTTCGCGGGCGGCGATGTCGAGGAGGGCGCGGACGTGGGGCGCCAACGAGCGCCAGACGGTCAGGTGGAAGCGGTTGTCGGCTTCGCGGGTCAGGACGACCTGGGCGGTATCGAAGACGGTGCGGGCGCCGGAGCCTGTCGGCATGCGCGCGAGATCGCGCGGGCAGCCGGTGGCGAGGAGGTCGAGGACCGCCGGGCCTTCCAGCCGGTAGGTCAGCTCACGGTCGGAGACCTCCACGGCGCTGTTCGCCGCCGCGATGCCCGCGAGCGCGCCGAGCAGGGCGGCGCGGTCGGCCTCGGGCGCCTCGATCAGCCACTCGTCGGGGCCGAGGCAGAGGGCGGTGCGGCCGCCCTCGGCGCTGCGGGTGCCGATCTTCGCCGGGAGGGCGAGGCCGGTCGCCGCGGCCGGGTCGGCGAGGCGGAGCACAATGCGGGTGGTCGGCGCGAGCTCGGTAATCGTGACGCCGGCAGCGAGGGGGGACATGGCGTTCATGGCTCTCTCCATCTCAGGCGCTGATACGGGTGTTCTCGGGGTCGAGGAAGACGGTGCTCTTGAGGACCTTCGCGGTGATCGTGCGATCGGGCATCGGGATGTGCAGCGTCTGCCCGTCCCGCCCGCGGCCGTCGGCGACGACCGCCATCGCGATTGACCGGCCGAGGGCGTCGCTCCAGTAGGACGAGGTGACGTGACCGAGCATGGTCATCGGCTTCGGCTGGCTCGGATCGGCGACGATCTGGGCGCCCTCCTGAAGCACGGTCTTGGGGTCGTCGGTCAGCAGGCCGACCAGCTGCTTGCGCCCCTTCGCCGCCATGTCGGGACGGACCAGCGAGCGCTTGCCGACGAAGTCGGGCTTGGCCTTGCCGATCGCCCAGGTGAGGCCGGCGTCGTCGGGTGTCAGGGTGCCGTCGGTGTCCTGTCCGACGATGATGTAGCCCTTCTCGGCACGCATTACGTGCATCGCTTCGGTGCCGTAGGGGGTGATGTCGTAGGTCTTGCCGGCCCCGTACAGCTTCTCCCAGAGGGCGCGGCCGTGGCGGGCCGGGACGTTGACCTCGAAGCCGAGCTCGCCGGTGAAGGAGACGCGGAAGAGCCGGGCGGGGAAGCCGGCGACCGTGCACTCGGCGACCGCCATGTGCGGGAACGCCTCGGCCGAGATGTCGAGGCCCTCGACGAAGGGCTCGAGGAGCTTGCGCGCGTTCGGGCCCTGCAGCGCGACCACGGCCCACTGCTCGGTGGTCGAGGTGAGCCAGACCTTCAGGTCCGGCCACTCGGTCTGCAGGTAGTCCTCCATCATGTTCAGGACGCGCGCGGCGCCGCCGGTCGTCGTGGTGACGTGGAAGCGGTCCTCGGCGATGCGGCCGATGACGCCGTCGTCGCGGATGAAGCCGTCCTCGCCGAGCAGCAGGCCATAGCGGCAGCGGCCGACGCCGAGCTTCGCCCAGGGATTGGTGTACATCCGCTCCATGAAGGTCACGGCATCCGGGCCGACGACCTCGATCTTGCCGAGCGTCGAGGCGTCGAAGATGCCGACCGAGGCGCGCGCGCCGCGGCACTCGCGGGAGACGGCGGCATGCATGTCCTCGGCCCCGCGAGGGAAGTACCAGGCGCGACGCCAGAGCGAGACCGGCTCGAAGACCGCGCCGTTCGACTCGGCCCACGGGTCGATCGGTGTCTTGCGGGTGACCTCGAAGGTCGCGTCCTTGTGGTAGCCGGCGAAGGTGCCGAAGGTCGTCGGGCTGTAGGGCGGCCGGAAAGTGGTGAGGCCGACCTGCGGCGGCGCCTTGCCGAGCGCGTCCGAGGCGATCATCAGGCCGTTGACGTTCGACATCTTGCCCTGGTCGGTGGCCATGCCGTTGGTGGTGTAGCGCTTGACGTGCTCGATCGAGCGCATGCCCTCGCGGACGGCGAGGCGGATGTCCTTGGCGGTGACGTCGTTCTGGAAGTCGATGAAGGCCTTGG
>NZ_CALLYO010000368.1 GCF_937858865.1 uncultured Amaricoccus sp.
GAATCCAGATCAAACCAACATGGAACCCCTATTCTTCAAATGCGATTCCCCTGGCGGCGGGTTGGGATGAATCGTCCGGTGGCTCAGCGGAGGCGGACGAGGAGCGAGGCGGTGGCGAAGCCGTCGGGCGTGAGGCCCTCGCGGGCCTGGAAGGCGCGGATGGCGGAGATGGTGTTCGGGCCGATGACGCCGTCGGTGGTGCCGGTGTCGAAGCCGCGGGCGATCAGGAGCTTCTGCAGCTCGATCTTCTCGGTGCGGGAGAGCTCGCGCTCGCTGCGCGGCCAGGGGGCGGCAATCGGGCCGCCGCCGCCGATGCGGTCGCCGAGGTGGCCGACGCCGAGCGCGTAGGAGGTGGCGTTGTTGTACTTCTTGATGACGAAGAAGTTGCCGTAGACGGCGAAGGCCGGGCCGGTGGCGCCGGCGGGCAGCAGGATCGCGGCCGGGCCGTGGTCGGGGAGCGCCTGGCCGTTCCGCAGCGTGACGCCGCGGGCGCGCCATTCCGCGCTGGGGCGGAGGTTGGCCTGGTCGGCGCTGCCGTAGTTGAAGCCCTCGGGCAGGCGCACCTCGAGCCCCCAGGGCTGGCCGCGGGTCCAGCCGGAGCGGGCGAGGTAGTTGGCGGCGGAGGCGAGCGAGTCGGTGGGGTCGTCCGACCAGATGTCGCGGCGGCCGTCACCGGTGAAGTCGACGGCGTAGGTAAGCCAGGAGGTGGGCATGAACTGGGTGTGGCCCATCGCCCCGGCCCAGGAGCCGCGCAGGTGGGCGGGGTCGACGTCGCCGGCCTGCAGGATGCGCAGTGCGGCTAGGAGCTGCTCCTCAGCCCAGTCGCGGCGGCGGCCCTCGTAGGCGAGGGTGGCGAGGCTCTCGATCACCCGTATCGAGCCGCGGTTGGCGCCGTAGTTGGTCTCCATGCCCCAGATGGCCAGCACGATGTCCGGGTCGACGCCGTAACGGCTCTCGATCGCCGAAAGGGTGGCGGCGCGGCGGGCCCTCTGGGCGCGGCCGCCGTCGACGCGCGCCGACGAGGCGGCGCTGTCGAGATAGTCCCAGATCGGCTTGGTGAACTCGGCCTGGCGGCCGTCGAGGCTGACGACCTCGGCGTTTTCGCTGACGCCCTGGAAGGCGGCGTCGAAGACCTCCGGGCGGATGCCCCGGGAGAGGGCATAGGCGCGGAAGTCGCTGCGCCACTCGGCGAAGCTCGCGGCCGGGCGGGCGGCGCGGGCCATGGGCGGGTCGCTCCTCTCCAGCGGCGGGTTGGCCCCGGCGCAGCCGCCGGCGGCCAGCGTCGCGGCGAGGATGGTGACGGTGAGTTTCCGCAAGGACTGCCTCCGGCTCGACGGTTCCTTTTTTGCCCGTGATGGTAGCGCCGGACGGGCCGGAACGGAAGCGGTCGTGGCGGGACGGCCGGCGGGCCGCCGGCCGGGGAACATCCTGCGGTTGAGCGGGCTCAGTCGGCGGCGAAGCAGTAGAAGAGGCCGTCGCCGCCGGTGCCGCGCAGCGCCTCGAGGCTGCAGCCGCCGCGCGAGGCGTGCGAGGCGTTCCAGGATTTCGCCGGGGGCGAGTCGTCGAGGCCCGTGCGGTCGTGGTGGCCGACGATGGCGGCACCCTCGGCCCCGCCGAGGGTCCAGTCGCCGCAGGTCTCGGGCGCGGCGGTGCCGTCGGGGAGCGAGCCGGTGAGGATGTCGTGGCGGTTCGGGGTGTCGCCGCGGCCGTTCACTACCGCGCCGGTCTCGTCGAGGGCGGTCTCTTTGGTCAGGCCGGGGGCGTTGTCGTCGTGCAGCGCGGCGAGGCTCTCGGCGATGGTCTCGCCCCTGGCGTTGACCCAGGGGCCCTGGCCGATGCGGTCGCGGGCGTTCTCGGCCGAGGTGGAGAGATAGGCGCGCCAGGTCCTGCCGGTGACGCCGGCGGCCTCGGCGAGGCTGGCGCACCAGGCGTCGGCGCCCTCGAGGCCGCCGAGGTTCGCGCCCTGGCCGGGGTTCTGGCTGGTGACGAAGAAGCTCATCGCCGGCTCCTGGGCGCCGGCGGCGCCGAGCGAGCAGGCGAGGGCGAGGGCGGTGAGGCCGAGCGTGCGGGTCATGAGGCGTCTCCCCTGGGCTGACGTTTCCGGCCTGTCCCCGTCTGGTGCGGGATGGGGAAGGGTAGCAAGGGCGGGCGCATGGCCGGGTCACGAAAGCGTGGGGATCGTTGGGCTCCGCCGCGATCTCGAGGCTAGCGGCGCTTGCCGCGCTTCTCATCGGCGCGGCGGAGGTGGCGGCTCTTGGCGAGCTTGCGGCGGGGGGCGGTGCCGGCGCGGCGGGGGGGCGTGGGCATGCGGCGGCCGTCGATCTCGAGAAGTTCGAAGAGGAGGCCGCCGGGGATCGGGGCGGCTTCGACCAGGCGG
>NZ_CALLYO010000369.1 GCF_937858865.1 uncultured Amaricoccus sp.
GTTGGCGTGGCCGGGATGGCGGGGAATGACGAAGCGACAGTCAGGGGCACTCTTGACGCGAATACGGCTGGATCGCGATGGCCCCATGCCGGTGTCGCGCCAGCTCGAGGACCAGCTGCGGGACCTGATCCGCGCCGGTCAGCTGCCCGGCGGGACGCGGCTGCCTTCCAGCCGCGCGCTCGCCGCCGAGCTCGGCGTGTCACGCCCGACGGTGGTCGTGGTGCTGGAACGGCTAGAGGCCGAGGGCTTCCTCGAGATGCGGCGCGGCGCGGGCACCTTCGTGGCGCACGCGCCCCCGTCCCACTTGCCGCCTGTGCCAGACCGGCCGGCCAACCAGGGCGCAGAGAGCAGCGGTCCGCCGCGATCGTCCGGCATCGGCGCGCGGCTCCTGACGCTCGATGCCGACGTCGATGTCCGGGAGGACCGGGCATTCCTGCCGAACACGCCCGCCTACGATCACTTCCCGTTCGCGCTCTGGCAGAACTGCGTGAACCGGCAGACCCGCCGGGCCTATCGCGGCAACATGGGCTATGCCGAGCCGGCGGGCTACGAGCCCCTGCGCCGCGCGATCGCCACCTACCTCGCCCTGCACCGGAGCGACGCCTGCGACCCGGAGCAGATCGTCATCACGCCGGGGGCGCATGCCGCCTTCATGATCGCCGTGCAGTTGCTGACCGATCCGGGGGACGGGCTCCTGTTCGAGGATCCGGGTCCGTTCATCGCCCGGCACCTGTTCGAGACGCTCGGCCGCCGGCTGGTCCATGTCCCCGTCGACGACGACGGAATGGACTTCGAGGCCACGGTGGCCGGGACCCGCGACGTGCGCCTGGCCTTCGCCATGCCCTCGCGCCAGCACCCGCTCGGCCGCACCCTGTCGGTTCCCCGCCGGCAGCGCCTGCTGGACTGGGCGCGGGCCAACGACGCCTGGATCATCGAGGACGACTACGACAGCGAGTTCCGCTACACGGGACGGCCGCTGCCATCGATGCGCAGCATCGACGGCGGGGGGAGGACGATCTATGTCGGCACGTTCAGCAAGGCGCTGTTCCCGGCGCTGCGCGTCGGCTACTTCGTCCTGCCGCCGGCCCTCGTGGGCATGTTCCGCAACGCCATGGCGCTCGTCTTCCGCAGCATGCCGGTCGCACCGCAGATGGCGCTCGCCGACTTCATCGCGGACGGTCACTTCGCCAGCCACCTGCGCCGGATGCGCGAGCTCTACACCGAGCGGCGCGCACGCTTCATCGAGGTGGCGGAGCAGGTTTCGGGCGGGCTCTACCGGGTCGAGAGGCCGGACAGCGGCATGAACGTGGTGGCCTGGCTGCCCGAAGGGTGCGACGACCGCGAGGCATCGCGCCGCGGGGTGGCGGCCGGCGTTCACTGCTATCCGCTGAGCGACTACGCCGTGAAGCCGCTCCCCCGGCCGGGGCTGCTCATCGGCTTCACCGGCGTTGCACAGCACCAGCTCGCCCCGGGGCTGCAGCGTCTGGGCGTTGCGGTCTCGGCGGCGCTCGCAACCCACGAAGGACATCCGCGCCGGCCGGCGACATGACCTCGCGTCGCGGCGCGGGTCGAGCCGGGCGGGGCCGACACCGTCCCTCAGGATGCCCCTCCACGAACCCGCCCGGTAAGGCATCCCGCGAGGACAGCGACGGCCGGGACGCGCTCCCTACGGGGACGCACGACCTGGAAGCGATCGAGGAAGGTGAAGCGATCCGGTGCCATTGCGCGCATGGCGCCTTCGGCGACCCACTGCCGAGCGAAGTGGGTCGGAAGGAACGAGAGGTAGGCCCCGCCGACGATCAGAAGGGCCGTGCCTTCCATATGTGCGGTCACCGCGGTCCAGTGGAAGTCGACGCCGCAGATCGGCTCCTCGGTCATGTAGGAGCGGCCGGCGAAGGGGTAGCCGGCCAGTGATTCGGGGGTGACGGCGTCGTCGTCGGCGTCGAACAGCGGGTGGCCCCGGCCGCAGTAGAGCCGCTGCTCCTCGTCGAAGAGGTCGGTCGCCTGCATGTGCGCGGGATACCGCTGCGAGGGGCAGAGAACGACGTGGTAGCGGCCGCTCAGCAGGCCCTGGGCGAGCGTCTGCGGCGCGGCGATGTCGATCTCGAGCCGCACCCTGGGCGCGGCGCGCTGGAAGTCGGCGAGCGCGGCGGCCAAGTCGATCGCCGGATTTGTGTGCATCGCATCGACGGTTCCGAAGTGTAGGACCCCGGACAGTTCGCCGCGCTCGGCCGCCACCGAACCTTGAAAGCTCTCGATCGAGCCGAAGAGATCGAGCATCGCCGAGTGCACGCGCTTGCCCGCGTCGGTCAGGAAGAACCCGCTGCGGCCGCGTTCGCAGAGCCGTACGCCCAGCCGCTGCTCGAGCAGCTTCATGTGCGAGCTGATCGTGGCCTGGGTCATCCCCAGCGCGTCCTGCGCGGCGGAGAAGCCGTTGTGGCGCACGACCATCTGGAAGACGCGCAGGAGCCTGAGGTCGAGGTCGAACAGGGAGGGCGTGCGCCTCATGCATTGAGGATTGTAAAAGTGAACGTTCGGTCAAGCTGATTTTTCGATGTGGGGCCCCTTGGTACCGTCAGCGCGTAGGAAAGACACCAGGGGGGCGGCGAATGGCCGATCATGGTTACGAGAGCGGCAGATTGAACCTGCCCTTTGTCGGCATCTCGACGTTTGGAAAATACCCCTATCAGCCCGACTGGGACGCGATCGACGCCGACGTGGCAGTCCTCGGTGCGCCCTTCGACTTCGGAACGCAGTGGCGGGCCGGCGCGCGCTTCGGCCCGCGTGCGATCCGCGAAGCCTCGACGCTCTTCTCGTTCGGTCACGGCGGCGCCTACGACCACGAGGACGACGTCACCTACCTGCCAGCCGGCAGCGTGCGGATCGTCGACCTCGGGGATGCCGACATCGTCCACACCGACACGACGAAGAGCCACGCGAACATCGAAGCGGGCGTCCGGCGCATCCTTGCCGCCGGCGCGCTGCCGGTGGTGCTCGGCGGCGACC
>NZ_CALLYO010000370.1 GCF_937858865.1 uncultured Amaricoccus sp.
TTCCTCTCGTCCCGGTTCCCCGATGTCCTCCGAGCGCGGCCGCCTCCTTTCGCTGCAGATGGTGTTCGCGCTGAACGCCATCGGCCTCGCCGTCTGGTTCCCGCGCATCCCGGACGTGAAGGAGGCGCTCGGGCTCGACGTGCTGACGCTCGCCTTCTGCCTCTTCGGCATGCCGGCGGGGACGATGCTCGGCTTCCTGATCGTCGGGCGGATCATCGCCCGCCTCGGGCTGCGCACCACGGTGGTGGTGGGCGGGTCGGGGTTCCTGGTCAGCTTCATCGCGCCGGCGCTGGCCTGGGACGCGGTGAGCCTCGGGCTCGCGCTCTTCCTCTGCGGGCTGACGATCGCGACGATCGAGGTGTCGATGAACGCCAAGGCGAGCCAGACCGAGCGGGCGCTGGGGCGGCGGATCATGACCCGCTGCCATGCCTTCTGGAGCTTCGGCACCATGGCCGGCGCGCTGATCGGCGGCGCCTTCGCCGAGCGGGGGATCGGCTTCCTCGCCCAGCAGCTGGTGCTGCAGCCGATCTTCGCCGCGGCGACGATCTTCTTCGCGCTGAGGCTGATCGCCGACGAGATCGCGGAGGAGATCGCCGACGAGCCGGCGCGGCCGGTGGAGCGGGAGCGGGGCTTCCGGCTGCCGGAGGGGGCGCTGCTCGCCATGTGCCTGGTGCCGATCGGGGCGCTCCTCATCGAGGGGGCGATGATGGAGTGGTCGGCCCTGCTCATGCGCGAGTGGAAGGGGGCGGGGCCCTTGGTGACGGCGCTGACCTTCTCGCTCTTCGCGCTCGCCATGGCGCTGGCGCGGCTGAGCGGGGACTGGCTGGCGGAGCGGTTCGGGCCGCGGCCGGTCATCCTCGGCTCGGGGCTCGCCATGGCGGCGGGGATCGCCGCCTTCGGCCTGGCGCCGGGGCTCTGGGCGTCGCTGCCGGCGGCGCTCGTGGTCGGGGCCGGGTGCGGCAACATCTATCCGCTGACCATGTCGATGGTCGGGCAGCTGCCGGCGGCGCGGCCGGAGCGGAACGTGGCGACGCTGGCGCTGGTCGCCTTCACCGCCTTCCTGATCGGGCCGCCGCTGATCGGGGCGCTGGCGCACCTCGTCGGGCTGCCGCTGGCGCTGGCGCTGCTGGCGCCGCTCGGGGCGGCGCCGCTGCTGCTGCTGCCGCGGCAGGGGCGGGGGCGTCAGCCGCAGTAGACGCGGGTGATGGTGTCGGCCTTGTCGACGCTGACGTTCAGCCGCTCGGCGCGGTAGTCCATGGTGGCGGGGGTGGTCGGGAAGAGGACGCGCGCCCCCTCGGGGAGGTCGACGTCGTTGAGCACGTCGACCCGCTGGCCGACCCAGTCCTGGTGCGCCTCGGCGCCGCAGGTGCCGCCCTCGGCCGCGGCTTCGCCGGGGACGCCGACGTTCAACTCGGCGCAGGCGCCGAGGGCGAGCAGCAGGGCGATGCCGAGGCCGGTCTGCAGGGGTGAGGGCATGTGGCAGGTCTCCGCGCAAGGGTTGGCCCGGGCAGGCAAGCACGTCCGGAGGGGCCTTGGCAAGGGGGCGCGCACCGGAGTCGCACGCGTGCGACTCGGGGCAATTGGTTGATATGGAACGATAAAGTCAGGGCCGTTTACCGGATGTTCAGCAAGGTTGACGCGAGGATATGATCGCAATGCGACTGGGCGCGGGCCTGGCGCTCTCCCTTTTGTGAGCGACTTTCACTTGCAGCGCCCGCTGAACTGTTGTCCCCGCCGCGCGTTGCGCATATTGACGCGGTCGGGCAGGTGGACGGCGAATGACAGAACGGGCAACTTCGAGTTTCCACGTCGGAGTCATCATGGACGGGAACGGCCGCTGGGCCGAGGCGCGCGGCCTCGGACGGGTGGCCGGGCATGCCCGCGGCGCGCGGCGCGTCACCGAGATCGTGAAGGCCTGCCCCGCCCTCGGCGTCACCCATCTCACGATCTACGCCTTCTCGACGGAGAACTGGCAGCGTCCTCTGGCCGAGGTCGAGGGGCTGATGAGGATCTTCGGCCAGTACATCCGCAACAAGATGGACGGGCTGCGGCTGAACGACGTGCGGGTGCGCTTCATCGGCATGCGCGACCGGGTGCCGTCGCGGCTGCGCGAGCTCATGGCGGCGCTCGAGGACCGCACCAGCGACTGCCGCGGGCTCAACCTCTGCATCGCCATCGACTACGGCGGGCGCGACGAGCTGACCCGCGCGGTGCGCGCGCTCTCGCGCGAGGTGGAGACGGGGCGGCTGCCGCCGGCGGGGATCTCGGAGGCGGACTTCGCTGCCGCGCTCGACACCCGCGGGCTGCCGGATCCCGACTTCATCATCCGCACCTCGGGCGAGCTGCGCATCTCGAACTTCCTGCTCTGGCAGGGGACCTACGCCGAGTACGACTTCCCGCGGACCGCCTGGCCGGACTTCACCGCCGGGGATTTCCGCGCCGCGGTCGAGGCCTTCCGCCTGCGCCAGAGGCGGTTCGGCGGCACCGATCTGGCGGAGCCCGCCGGGTCGCGGACGGCCTGACCCGAAGTCCCGGCGGCAGCCATCTGCCGGCGCGGGCAGCGGCAAAGCCGCGGGCAAGGAACGTCCCTGCCCGCGGCCAGACTGCTCAAAATGGTCGCTCAAATTGCCTTGGTATCAATTTCCCCAGCGAACGGCGTAATGCACCGCCGCGGGGCATGAAGAATTCAGCAGGCGTCGAGACTGCGGATGTCGGGCCAGCGGCCCTCGAGCACGCGGCCGCACTCGCAGCGGCGGACGCGGGGCTTGGCCTGGCGCCGCCGGATCTCGATCTCGATGCTGGCCGGGTCGACGGTACCGAAGGCGGCGGTCAGCCGCGCCCAGGCATCGGCCAGGGTGGCTTCAGCCGGATCGATCGCCAGCAGCATCGCAAGGTCGCGGTCGCCGTCGGAGGCACGGTAGGTGACGGCGGCACAGGGGCGGTTCGTCATGGTTGCTCTCCTCGGTCGGGGGAGAGCCGCCGTTCATGCATCGCCCTCCCCCTGAACGAGGTCTAGTCCTCGGCGCGGGACGAGACTGTGAACCAGGTCACGAAAGGCGACCAATCCTGTCGCAGGCCGACTATCCGGGCTTCGGCAGCGGCGTCGCGGCGCGGCGGAAGTCGGCCCAGGGGTCCGGGGTGCCGGCGATTCGCTCCGGTGCGTTGGCGACGGTGAAATGCGCCGGGCCGATGTCGGGGCCGAGCTCCTCCCAGGCGAGCGGCATCGAGACCGGCGCCCCGGCGCGGGCGCGGGCGCCGTAGGCGACGATGGCGGTGTTGTTGCGGCCGTTGCGCAGGTAGTCGACGAGGATGCGGCCGGCGCGCAGCGCCTTGGAGACGGTGGCGACGTAGCGTTCGGGATCGTCGGCGGCCATCGCCCGCGCGATGCCGGCGGTGAAGGCCTTGACCGCCGCCCAGTCGCCGGCGGCGGACGGGCGCAGCGGCGCCAGCACGTGCAGCCCCTTGCCGCCCGAGGTCTTGACGAAGGCGGCGAGGCCCTTCGCCTCCAGCCGGGCGCGCACCTCGCGGGCGGCGGTGAGCATCGCCGGCCAGGGGACGCCCTCGCCCGGGTCGAGATCCATGACGATCTGGTCGGGGTGCTCGAGGTCGTCGAGCCGCGACTGCCAGGTGTGGATCTCGAGCGCGCCCCCCTGGACGAGCGCGGTGAGGCCGGGGAGGCCGCGGACGGCCATGAGCGGCGGATCGTCGGGGTTGAGCGGGTCGACCGGGGTCAGGATCTGCGGGCCGTGCCCCTTCCAGGGGTGTTTCTGGAAGAAGCAGGCGTCCCCCGTTCCCTCCGGGCAGCGCAGCAAGGCGACCGGGCGGTTGGTGACGTGCGGGCGGATGCGCGGCCAGACGGCGGCGTAATAGTCGGCGAGGCCCTGCTTGCTCAGGCCGATGTCGGGCCAGTAGACGCGGTCGGGATTGGTGAGCCTGACCTTCGGCGGCATGGCTGCGTCCTTGCGCTGTCGGCAGGCCCACTGTCGGCGGTGGCGGCGCGGGCGGCAAGCCCCCGGCGTCGGCTTGTTTCCACGGCGACAGATGCTAAGCAGGCGGAGAAACGCCGATCGAGGTCGGGGGAAAGGTCATGGCTCCGCAATCCAGCTCCAGGCGGCGCCGGTCGGGCAAGGCTCCTCCGGCAGCTCCCACCGCTTCGGCCGCGCCCGCGCCCGCCGGGCGCGGCCCGCTCCAGTGGATCGCGCGGCAGCCGGTCGAGCTCTGGCGGACCTTCTCCGGGCTCGGGCTGGTGATCGGCGCGCTCTTCTTCGCGGCGGCGCTGACGCCGTCGCTGATCCCGCGCGCGCCGCTGCTGCAGGGGGTGCTGTCGGGCGTCTGCTTCGCGATCGGCTACGGGATCGGGGTGCTGCTGCTGGCGGCCTGGGAGTGGATGCAGCTGCCGCTCGCGAACGTCAGGGTGCGGCGGAACGCCACCTGGGCGGCGGCCGCGGTGGCGCTGGCGGTGGTGCTGCGCTTCCTCTGGAAGAGCGCCGAGTGGCAGAACTCGATCCGCGAGCGCATGGGGATGCCGCTCCTCGAAGGCGCCGAGCCGTTCACGGTGGCGCTGGTGGCCCTGGTGGTCTTCGTCCTGCTGCTGCTCGTCGCCCGCTCGTTCCGCGGCGTGGGCGGGATGGTGCGCCGGTGGCTCGCGCGCTACGTGCCGGAGCGGGTCTCGATGCTGGTCGGCGGGCTGGCGGCGGCCGCGCTCTTCTGGACGCTGGTCGACGGCGTGCTCTTCGACGGCTTCATCCGGCTGTCGGACCGCTCGTTCCAGGCGCTCGACGCGCTGATGGAGCCGCAGTTCCCCGCGCCGACCGAGCCGGCGCGCACCGGGAGCGCGGAATCGCTGGTGAGCTGGGAGGAGCTCGGCCGCGCCGGGCGCGAGTTCGTCGTCTCCGGGCCGACGGCGGAGCAGATCGCGGCCTTCACCGGGCGGCCGGCGAAGCAGCCGATCCGGGTCTATGCCGGGCTGAACTCGGCCGAGGAGCTGGACGATCGGGCGCGGCTCGTGCTCGACGAGATGATCCGGGCCGGCGCCTTCGACCGCAAGGTGCTGATCGTGGTGGTGCCGACCGGGACCGGGTGGATGGACCCCGCGGCGATGGACACGCTCGAGTATCTGCACGACGGCGACACCGCGATCGTGGCCATGCAGTATTCCTACCTCACCAGCTGGATCTCGCTGCTGGTGGAGCCGGGCTACGGCAGCGCGGCGGGGCGGGAGCTCTTCCGCGCCGTCTACCGCCACTGGACGGAGCTGCCGGAGGACGCGCGGCCGAAGCTCTACCTGCAGGGGCTGAGCCTCGGCTCCTACGGCTCGGAGCAGTCGTTCCGGGTGCACGAGGTCATGGCCGATCCGTTCCAGGGGGCGGTGTGGAGCGGGCCGCCCTTCCCGAGCCCGCTCTGGGGCGGGGCGACGCGGGAGCGCAATCCGGGCTCGCCGGAGTGGCTGCCGACCTATGGCGACGGCTCGATCATCCGCTTCACCAACCAGGAGAATCACCTCGACGTCCCGGGGGCCGAGTGGGGGCCGATGCGGATCGTCTTCCTGCAGTACGCCTCGGACCCGATCACCTTCTTCGACCCGCATTCGGTCTGGCACAAGCCGGACTGGATGACCCCGCCGCTGGGGCCCGACGTGTCGCCGGAGCTGCGCTGGTATCCGGTCGTCACCTTCCTGCAGCTCGGGCTCGACATGGCGATCGCGCTCGCGGTGCCGATCGGGCACGGGCACTACTACGCGCCCGAGCACTATATCGACGCCTGGGTGGCGGTGACCGACCCGCCGGGGTGGACGCCGGAGGAGGTCGGGCGGCTGAAGCGGCACTTCATCGAGGCGCGGGCCGGAGGGTGAGCCGGAGGCGGCGGCGCTGGCTGCGCCGGGCGCTGCTCGCCGCGGCGCTGGTGGCGGCGGGCGTGCTGGCGGTCGGCGGCAACCTGCTGTCGCGCTACCGCGGCTGGACGGTCGAGCGGCTCGAGCCCGACGCGCTGTCGGCGCTGCTGGCGCCGGCCTACCGGGTGATGAAGCCGCCGGGCGCGGGGCCGTTCCCGACGGCGCTCCTCTTCTCGGGGTGCGACGGGCCGCGCGACAACGTGCTGCGCTGGGCGGAGCGGCTGAACCGCGAGGGCTGGGCGGCGGTGGTGGTCGACAGCCACGGGCCGCGCGGGCTGGTGGACCTCGAGGTCTGGCGGCTGGTCTGTGCCGGGCAGATCCTCATGGGCTCGGAGCGGGCGGGGGACGTGCTCATCGCGGTCGACGACGCGCGGCGGATGCCCTTCGTGGACCCGGGGCGGATCGCGCTCGTCGGCGCCTCGCACGGGGGGTGGGCGATCATGGACCTCCTCGCCATGGACCCGCCGAAGCGGCTGCCCTACAACCTCGCCGGCCTCCGGCCGGACGCGCCGGCGGACCCGCTGGCGGGGGTGGCCGGGGTGATCCTGCTCTATCCCTATTGCGGGGAGGCGAACCTGGCGCGCGGCGGCGGCTGGACCCGCGCCGTCCCCACCCTCTTCCTGCTCAGCCGCGACGACTATGTCGCGCCGGCGGAGGAATGCCTGGAGATCGCCGACGCGCTGGCGGCGCGCGGCCTGCCGGTCGAGACCCTCGTGATCGCCGGCGTGACGCACGGCTTCGACCAGGAGGAACGCTCGACCCTCAGCCCGCTGGCGTTCGACGCGGCCGGGACGGCGGCGGCGCTCGACCGCGCCACGGCCTTCCTCGAGACGGTCGGCGCCAGGTAGCCACGGCCGCCGCCGGGTTCTGCATACAAAAGTATGCAGCCACTTTATCTCTCTGCGCTTGTCCTCTATAGCGACAGCGCCTAGACACGGATGCCAAGCTGCGAGGGGCGAGAGCCAACATGACGAAGATCAAGGTTGCCAACCCGGTCGTCGAGCTCGACGGCGACGAGATGACCCGCATCATCTGGGACGAGATCAAGAAGAAGCTGATCCTTCCCTATCTCGACATCGACCTGAAGTACTACGACCTCGGCATCGAGGAGCGCGACCGCACCAACGACCAGATCACCGTCGACGCGGCGAACGCGATCAAGGAGGTCGGCGTCGGGGTGAAATGCGCGACGATCACCCCGGACGAGGCGCGGGTGAAGGAGTTCGGCCTCAAGGAGATGTGGAAGTCGCCGAACGGCACCATCCGCAACATCCTCG
>NZ_CALLYO010000371.1 GCF_937858865.1 uncultured Amaricoccus sp.
GCTTTGATCCAGAGCCGGGTCGGACGGTTGGGATTTTCAAGCTGCTCCCGGAGAATGAAGCCGTCGATGAATAGAATGGCTCCTGCCAAGGCCTCTCATACGGCCCGGAGGATTGAGTCGGGATCGAGGGGAATTCCGTTCGTGTTAACAGCGACTTGGGCGGACTGGAATGCGGCCGGAAAGGGGCTGGAAAGCGGCCATACGATTTGCGGCCGTGACCAGAGAGAGGTCAACGCGGGGGCGCGCGGGGCGCGCGTGCGACGACACCGAACCATTCACCCGGAGGAGGATCAGATCGCCCGGCGCGCCAGCAGGGCCGCGCCGATCGTGCCGTCGTCGAGATAATCGAGTTCGCCCCCGATCGGCACTCCCTTGGCGAGCGAGGTCACCGTCACCCCGAGGGGCGCCAGTTCGCCAGCGATGTAATGCGCCGTCGTCTGCCCGTCGACGGTGGCGTTGAGCGCGAGGATCACCTCGCGCGTCCCCTCCGCGGCCACCCGGGCGACCAGCTCCGGGATGCGCAGCGCCTCCGGCCCCACCCCGTCGAGCGCCGAGAGGATGCCGCCGAGCACGTGATACCGGCCGCGGAAGGCCCCGCCCCGCTCCATCGCCCAGAGATCGGCCACCGTCTCCACCACGCAGATCTCGCCGGTCTCCCGGCGCGGGTCGGCGCAGATGCCGCAGAGATCGCCGGTGGCGATGTTGCCGCAGCGCGGGCATTCCCGGACGCTCGCCGCCACCTCGGCGAGCGCGCCGGCCAGCGGCTCGAGCAGAACCTCGCGCCGCCGCACCATCGCCAGCACCGCCCGCCGGGCCGAGCGGGGGCCGAGGCCCGGCAGCCGCGCCATCAGCGCGATCAGCCGCTCGATGCTCGCCTCGCCCGCCCCGGCCATCGGATCAGAAGGGCAGCTTCATCCCCGGCGGCAGCGCCAGCCCCTCGGTGATCTTCGCCATCTCCGCCTGGGCCGCGTCCATCGCCCGCGCCTGCGCGTCCTTGATCGCGGCCACGATCAGGTCCTCGACCACCTCGCGCTCCTCCGGCACGAAGAGCGAAGGGTCGATCGCCAGCCGCTTCACCGCCCCCTTCGCCGATGCCGTGACCCGGACCAGCCCCGCCCCCGCCTCGCCCGTCACCTCGATCTCGTCGAGACGGTTCTGCGCGTCGGCCATGCGGGTCTGCATCTCCTGCGCCTGCTTCATGATCTTGGCCATGTCGCCAAGCTGGCCCAAGCCCTTCACCATGCCTCACTCCTCTGAGAAGGGATCGAACGGATCCCAATCATCCTGATCGTCGTCGGAAAGCGCCGCCTGTGCCGGTGCCGCCAGCACGTCCTCCGGCCGCACGTCGCGTATCTCCGCCCCAGGGAAGGCCGCCAGCACCGCCTGCACCATCGGATGCTCCCGCGCCCGCGCCTCGAGGTCGCCCTTCTCCCTGGCGCGCACCTCGGCGATCGTCGCCGCGCCGCCGGAGCCCACCACCGCCACGCCCCAGCGCACCCCGGTCCAGAGCTGCAGCCGCTGCGCCAGCCGCGCCGCGAGATCGGGCGGCGCCGACTCGGCCGGCTCGAACTCGATCCGCCCCGGCGCGTAGCGCACGAGGCGCACGCCCTTCTCCACCTCGACCAGCAGGCTCACGTCCCGCCGCGCCCGGATCAGCGCCACCACGTCCTCGAACTGCGCATACCGCGCGAGCGGCCCCGTCTCCGGCGCGCCCTGGGCAACCGGCGACGTCACCGCCGCCGGCCGCGGCTCCTCCGCGACGGCCGTCGCCACAGCCGGACCGGGCGCCGGCCCGCGGCCGCCGCCCCGGCCGCCACCGCCCGGTGGCGGCGGGACCGAGCCGTCGCCCAGCCGGCGCACCAGCTCCTCGGGCGTCGGCAGCTCGGCGACGTGCGTGAGGCGGATGATTGCCATCTCCGCCGCCATGATCGCGCTCGGCGCCGCCGCGACCTCCTCGAGCGCCTTGAGCAGCATCTGCCACATCCGCGTCAGCGCCCGCATCGGCAGCCGGGCGGCGAAGTCGAGCCCGCGCGCCCGCTCGTCGGGCCCCACGGTCGGGTCGTCGGCCGCCTCGGGCGTCAGGCGGACCATCGAGACCCAGTGCGTCACCTCGGCGAGATCGCGCAGCACCGCCAGCGGATCGGCCCCGGCGGCATATTGCGCCGCGAGCTCGGCGAGCGCCCCCTTGGCATCGCCCCGCATCACCGCCTCGAAGAGGTCGAGGACCCGCCCGCGGTCGGCGAGGCCGAGCATGGCGCGCACCTCTTCCGCCGTCGCCTCGCCGGCACCGTGCGCGATCGCCTGGTCGAGCAGCGAGAGCGCGTCGCGCATCGAGCCCTCCGCGGCCCGGGCGATCAGCGCCATCGCGTCCGGCGCGACCGCGACGCCCTCGGCCTCGGCGATGCGCGAGAGATGCGCCAGCATGGCCTCGGGCTCGATCCGGCGCAGGTCGAAGCGCTGGCAGCGTGACAGGACCGTCACCGGCACCTTGCGGATCTCGGTGGTGGCGAAGATGAACTTCACGTGCGCCGGCGGCTCCTCGAGGGTCTTCAGGAGCGCGTTGAAGGCCGAGGTGCTGAGCATGTGCACCTCGTCGATGATGTAGACCTTGTAGCGCGCGCTCGCCGCCCGGTAGGCGACGCCGTCGATGAGCTCGCGGATGTCGCCGACGCCGGTGCGCGAGGCGGCGTCCATCTCGAGCACGTCGACGTGCCGCCCCTCGGCGATGGCGCGGCAGGCCTCGCACACGCCGCAGGGCTCGATCGTGGGTCCGCCCTGCCCGTCCGGGCCGACGCAGTTCAGCCCCTTGGCGATGATCCTGGCCGTGGTGGTCTTGCCGACGCCGCGCACGCCGGTCAGCACGAAGGCATGCGCGATCCGGTCCGAGGCGAAGGCGTTCCGGAGCGTGCGCACCATCGCCTCCTGCCCGATCAGATCGGCGAAGGTCGCGGGACGGTACTTGCGGGCCAGGACCCTGTAGGCGGTCTCGGTCAAGCGGGCTTCCGGCGGAAAGGAACTCTCGCGGCCAACCTAAGCGCCGGACCGGTCAGGGGCAAGGCGTGGCCCGGCCGGTCTCTCACGCACGTTCCGAAAGGAGCCGGTGCAGCTGCGAGGGGAAGGCCTGGTAGAGCCAGGTCTCCGACATCGCCTGCCCCTCGTGGCGGAGGTACATCCTGAGGTCGATCGGCTCGTCGCCCTGGTCGGGGGGGCCGATGCCGAGGTCGAAGGTCACCCGCCAGCGGTCGGTGGTGGCGATCGGATAGGCGTAGATCAGGCTGAGCTCGCCCCGGCTCGCCTCGACCACCGCCTCGACGCCGCTCGAGCGGTCCATGCCCTCGAGGCCCTTGCCGTCGAGGTCGCAGACGAACTTGACCTGGTTCGCCGGGCGCGGCTGGCCGGGCACGCCGCCGGCGCCGATCCGGGTGGCGATGAAGCGGGCGACGGACTGGGGCGGGGAATCCTCCACCCAGTCGAGCTTGTAGCGCAGGTCGTGGCGGCTGCCCGGGGCCGCCGGCGCGGCCGGGTTCCAGAAGGCGACGATGTTGTCGTGGATCTCGTCGTTGGTGGAGAGCTCGACCAGCATCACCGAGCCGGGGCCCCAGTCGCCCTCGGGGGTGATCCAGCAGGTGGCGCGCTTCTCGTAGAAGACGCCGTCGTCCTGGTATTCCTCGAAGCTCCGCTCGCGCTGGGCGAGGCCGAAGCCGCGGAGGCCGTCGGCGCGGAAGCTGTTCGCCATCACCCGCGGGGGGTTGTTGAGCGGGCGCCAGATGCGCTCGCCGGAGGAGAGCTGCATCTCGAGGCCGTCGCTGTCGTGGATCTCCGGGCGCCAGTCGGGGCCGACGAAGTGGTTGTTCTTGCCGTACCAGAACATCGAGGTGAGGGGCGCGATGCCGAGGCGGTCGACCTGGCCGCGCAGGAAGAGCGCCACCTCGATGTCCTGGAAGACGCCGTTGTCGTGCGCGGTCGCCATCCGGTAGGCGCCGGTGGCGCGGGGGCTTTCGAGGAGCGCGTAGATGACGATGCCGCCGGCGGGGGCCTGCTCGAGCCAGAAGCGGGTGAAGCGGGGGAACTCCTCCGGGCCGGGGCCGCCGGAGTCGATGGCGAGGCCGCGGGCGGACATGCCGAACTGGCCGGAGTAGCCGGAGGTGCGGAAGTAGGAGGCGCCGAGGACGGCCATCCAGTCGTTCTTCGCCTCGGGGTCCATCACCGCGAAGCCGGCGAAGCCGGCGTCGTCGAGCTCCAGGGCCGGGTTGCCGTCGGGGATCTCGAAGAGGTCGCGCGAGAAGAGGAGCTCGCGCGCCTCGCCCTCCTCGACGACGCTGATCGCGACCGGCTCCTTGAAGTAGCGGCCGGGATGGAAGAAGCGCACCTTCGCCGCCCCCGGCACGTCGCCCCAGAGCATCGCGTCCTTGCGGTAGACGATCTGGTTGTGCCGGTCGTAGTCGAGCGACTCGAGGATCTCGGCCTGGGCAGGCTGGACGGGGACGAAGGGTTGCCCGGCCAGCGCCTCGGCCATGTCGCGGAGCATGGCGAAGGAGAAGGGCGCCGGCTCTCCGGTGGCGATGCCGGCGGCCCCGGCCCGGCGCGGCAGCAGGGGCAGCACGCCGGCGGCGAGGCCGGCGGAGAGAAGGTCGCGGCGGGTCGGGCGGAGGGCCATGTCGAGCTCCGGCTCTGTTGGCGCGAGGGGTCGGCAAGCCCGATGCTAACCGCCCGCCAGCCCCGCCTCAAGCGGCTCGCGCACACCCGGGCACGTGTGCCCAGGCGGCAAGCCATTCATTTCACTTAACGATTTTTCCGTCTATACGTTGTATTGACAGCTATCAGGGTGCCGGCGATGCTGCCGGCGGCGCTGCGAAGGGAGGTCGGGGCGATGGCGGAGCGACGGCGCGGGGCGCGCGAGATGATGGCATTCCGCATCACCGATGCCGACCGGCGGTGGATCGACCATGCCGCGGCGGCGAGCGGGGCGACGCGCACCGGCTTCATGCTGGCGGCGGCGCTGGAGAAGGCCGACGCGGTGCTCTTCGACCGGGTGCATCCGGCCTGGGACGGCGAGGCGATGCGGGCGTTCCGCGACATCCTGGACGACCCGCCGGCGCCG